>CAYGMS010000320.1:0-3200 GCA_964350905.1 uncultured Thiobacillus sp.
CCGTAGCCCACCGCAACCAGTGCGGCCAGTAAAGCGGCAAGCGGAACCAGCGAGAGTTGTGGCAAACGGAAACCGGGTTCGCGGGCTGCCTTGGGCGTGAGTCCGCTGCTGCCAAACAACAGGCCCGGTGGTTCAACCCATTCGCGCGCCGAAGCCGTGCCGGGTTCAAGGACAGGTTCCAGTTCGAGGTGACCGTCGCTCCGGTCATCCGGACCAAACCGGTCGACATCAGGCTTGTCCGCATTCGCGGATTCGGCCTGTTTCAATGCTTTGAGCAGGAGGCTCAAGGACTGCTCCGGGCAGTGGGTAACAGGCGCTGGAACTGGCGCAGTTCTTCGCTTTCCAGTGAAGGGTTAGACACGACGATGGGCCGCAGGAAGATCACCAGTTCGGTCTGGCTGTTCATGCGCTCGTGCTGGCCGAATACCGCACCAATGCCTTCCGGGCGTGACAGACCGGGTATGCCGTCGCGCGAGTTGTTGCGATTGTCTTGGATCAGGCCGCCGAGGATCACGGTCTGGCCGCTGCGGATTTGCAGCAGTGACTCCATCTCTCGCACCTGGATGACAGGAACCTGATTTGGAATGTCTGCGGGAATGCTGGGATTCGGGTCTTTGACGAAGCCGACATTGCGTGAAATCGTTGGACGCACGGTCAGCGAGACTATGCCGTTTTCGTTGATTTGTGGCGTCATTGTCATCACGATTCCGACCGGGACGGTTTGCGGTGTGGTGGTAAACGTGGTTGTCGTACCCACATTCGCAGTGGTGGTGGTATCGGCCTTGACGTTGAAGTACACCAGGTTGTCGACCACCTTGAGCAACGCGGTCTGGTTGTTCAGCGCCATCAGCCTGGGGCTCGACAACACTTTGGTATTGCCGAAGGATTCCAGCAGGTCGATCGCTGCGGTGAAGCCATTGCTGCCCGTATTGTTGTAGGTAGCCTGGATGAAAGGCGTAAGCGTGTCGGCCAGTGCATTGGTGCCGCTGCCAAGGGTTTTGATGGCCCAGCCAGTGGTGCCTTGCAGGGCTTTTGACCAATCGATTCCAGCGCGATATTGGTCCTTGAGGTTGACCTCGACTATCGTTGCCTCGATCATCACCTGGCGCTGCGCGGACTGCATCACGCGGTCGAGGTACTGTTGCACCAGTTCTTGCTGTTTGGCGGTGCCCAGCACCGTGACAGTGCCCGCCACGGGATTGACCGCGACATCGTATTTGCCATCGCCCGGGGGCTGGTTGGCGAATGCGGCCGTGAACAGGGTGGCCGCGCCTGCGCCTGCCTTGCTGGCGGCCTCGGCTTGCGACACCCGTTCGGCGCGTGCGACCTTTTCGGCATCCAGCCGTGCGGCGCGCTCTTCGTTGCTCTGAGTGACGGCGCGGGTGCCGGCGAGGATGGTGCGGATGTTGTCTGCCAGCACAGTCCACAAGTCGTTATTGGATTGACTGGATACGGTAGTCGTCGACGAGTTCCCGGCCATGGAGGTCCCACCTGCTGCCCCTACGCTGCCACCGGTGCTGGCAATCTGTGCGGCCACCCCAACACTCGAGGTCGTGTTTCGCGCCACGTTCACATAATTGACGCTGTAGGTCTTAGCATAGGGGCTATCAGGCATGATCGATACCGTGCGGCCGTTCATTTCGTAGCGCAGGTTCGCCTGCCGGGCGATGCGGTCGAGGATAGCGGGCAACGGCTCCTGCACGGCATTGAGCGAGACCTTGTCGGTGATGCCCGGATGCAGGTCGATGTTGTATTGGGTGTCGCGGGCGATGGAAAACAGCAGGTCCTTGACCGGCACATCGTTGACCACCACGGTGTAGGTCGGTATCGGCGCGCTGGAGCGGGGCGCGGCCAGGCTGGGTACGGACTTGACGGGTTCTGGCGGCTGGCTGACGGGTACAGCCGTCTGGCTGGGCTGGCTGATGTGGCCGGGCGAGGTGTCAAACGCCTGCGGCGGCACGCAGCCACCCAGCAGCACGAGGCTGGCCAGCGCCAGGTGCGTCATTACGGAGCGTTTCAACACAGCGTTCATCATGATCCAGTAGGTAAGACTACGGTGCGCATTTTGCCAACCGTGCGCAGAAACGGGGTGTCTGCTGGCGAACCGGGCAGCGCGCGCAAAGCCGCCATGGCCGTTTCACGGTTGGGGAATTCACCCACCAGGATCATCCAGGCAGGCTCTCCCCGGCTCAGGCCATGTAACACGCGCACCGGTTTCGGGGTGGCGTGAAGTCCCCCCAATAATACGGCTGCCTGAGCGGCTTCTTTAGCCGCAGCGACTTGAATGACGTGGGTATCGGTCGCGGCGGTGGCGAGCCAGCGTTGGGTTTGCGTCGCCAGTTCGATGACCTGTGCGGCGGATGGGGCGGTCGGCGAGGGTGCGTTGACAGCAGGCGCGGCTGGCGGAGGTAACGGGGCCAACGCTTGCCAGGCTACAAACGCTACCAGACCGAGCGCGGCTGCGAGTCCGACGCCCAACCAGACCCAGCGGGGCAGCCCGGCAGGCTGGCCGCGCTGTCGTGGATGGGGGCGCATGTCGGCGTCGCCTGCGGCAGCGTCCAGGTGGGCTGGCGTCAGCGTATGGGTTTGCCCGGCATAGGCCGCCAGCAGGGTTTTGTCGGCCAGCACATTGATACGGCGCGAGAGCCCGCCCGATAGTTGGGCCATGCGTGCAATCAGCGCAGTTGAAAACAGATCGGGTCCGCGATAGCCGGCTACCGTCAGCCGCGCACGCAGATAGTCGGCCACTTCGGATTCGGTCAGCGGCGACAGGTTCAGGCTCAGGGTGATGCGGTCCTTGAGTTGGCGGATGCGCGGATCGGCCAGTTGCCCATCGAGCTCGGGCTGGCCAAACAGCACGATCTGCAGCAACTTGTCGGTGGCGGTTTCCAGATTGGTCAGCAGCCGCAGGAACTCCAGATTGTCGAGTGTGATGCCCTGCGCTTCTTCGACAAACGCCACCACCCGGCGCCCGGCCTGGTGGCGGGCCAGCAGGGTGGTGTTGAGCTGGGCGAGGCGGGCCTGCCGGCTTTCCCCGGGCTGGTCGATCCCCAGATCGGCCAGGATGGCTGCCAGCATGTCATCGGCCGACAGGCTGGGATTGCCGAGATAGACGCTGTCGATGGTGTCAGGGAGCTGGGCGACCAGTTTGCGGCACAACATGGTTTTGCCGCTGACGACTTCGCCGACCACCTTGATGA
>CAYGMS010000321.1:0-3186 GCA_964350905.1 uncultured Thiobacillus sp.
ACAAGACGCCGGCCAATCCGGCGGGCGGTCCGCTGCTGATCGGCGCACGCGTCACCGTCGGCCATACGGTGATCCTGCATGCCTGCACCATCGGGGACGAATGTCTGATCGGCATGGGTTCGATCATTCTCGATCGTGCGGTGATCCAGAAACAGGTTTTGCTGGGCGCAGGCTCCTTGGTGCCGGAAGGCAAGGTGCTGGAATCGGGTTATCTGTACCTGGGTCGCCCGGCCAAACGCGTACGCGCGCTGACCGACGCAGAAATTGTGTATTTCAGCTATTCCGCACAGCACTATGTGCAATTGGCGCGGTCGTACCACTCATCTCAACCCTGATTGCTTTCCCATGAAACTCGCCAAACCGTTCCTGATCGCCGTTGCCGTGCTCGCTGTCGTGGGTGCACTGGCCTACGCGCTGATGGACAAGTCCCACGCGCCGGCTGCCACCTTCACCACCCTCGAAGGCAATCCCATCGTTCTCAGTGAGCTGCGCGGCAAGGTCGTGCTGGTCAATTTCTGGGCAACCTCGTGTCCCGGCTGCATCAAGGAAATGCCCGGCATGGTCGAAACCTACAAGCAATACAAGGATCGCGGCTTTGAAATTGTGGCCGTGGCGATGAGCTATGATCCACCGAACTACGTGGCCAATTATGTACAGACCCACCAGTTGCCGTTTCCGGTGGCGCTCGACGTCGACGGTGCCCACGCAAAGGCTTTTGGCGATGTGCAACTCACCCCCACCAGTTTCATCATCGGCAAGGACGGCAGCATTCTCGAACAAAAGCTCGGTGAGCTGGATTTCGTCAAGCTGAATGCCCTGCTGGACAAGGAGTTATCGTGATCAAACTATTCAGCGCAGCGCTGTTGCTACTGGCTTTGAGCGCCTGCCATTCAACCGGTGCGGATGCGGAAACCCGACCGGCATCCCAACCCGCCACCGGTAAAACCCTGCCCGTGGCGCCACCGCCGCCAGCAATGCAGGAAGAGCCCGGATCGTGTGCGGCAGACGTCAAGCAATGCGCGGATGGCAGTTTCGTCAGCCGCAACCCCACCAACAACTGTGCCTTCAACCCGTGCCCGGGTGAAGGCAAGCAATAAACTACTCTGGACTGATTCAACTATGGCGCAATACGTTTACTCCCTCAACCGTGTCGGCAAAATTGTCCCGCCCAAGCGGCAGATTCTGAAAGACATTTCCCTCAGCTTTTTTCCCGGCGCGAAAATCGGCCTGCTCGGCCTGAACGGTTCCGGCAAATCCTCGCTGATTCGCATCATGGCGGGCGTCGACAAGGACATCGAGGGCGAAGCGATCCCGATGCCGGGCATCCGCATTGGTTACCTGCAGCAGGAACCGCAACTCGATCCGACGCACACCGTGCGGCAGGCGGTGGAAGCGGGGCTGGGCGAGATCGTCGGGGCCAAGGCCCGGCTGGATGAAATCTACGCTGCCTATGCCGAGCCCGATGCCGATTTTGACAAGCTGGCCGAGGAGCAGGCACGCTGCGAAGCCATCATTGCCACGGCGGGGGCCGACCTCGACACCCAGATGGAAATCGCTGCAGATGCCTTGCGACTGGCGCCGTGGGACGCGGTGATCGGCAAGCTGTCGGGCGGAGAGAAGCGTCGCGTCGCGCTGTGCCAGTTGCTGCTGTCCAACCCCGACATGCTGCTGCTCGACGAGCCGACCAACCATCTCGATGCCGAGTCGGTCGACTGGCTGGAGCAGTTTCTGGTGCGCTACCCCGGCACCGTGGTGGCGGTCACGCACGATCGCTATTTCCTCGACAACGCCGCCGAATGGATCCTCGAACTTGACCGCGGTCATGGCATTCCGTGGAAGGGCAACTACACCAGCTGGCTGGAACAGAAGGAAGCGCGTCTGGAAACCGAGGGCAAGCAGGAACTCGGCCGCATCAAGACCATGAAGCAGGAACTGGAATGGGTGCGGCAAAATCCCAAGGCGCGTCAGGCCAAATCCAAGGCGCGCCTGGCGCGCTTCGAGGAACTGAATTCGGTCGAGTACCAGAAGCGCAACGAGACCCAGGAAATCTTCATCCCGGTCGGTGAACGGCTGGGCGACAAGGTGATCGATTTCCACAATGTATCGAAGTCCTTTGGCGACCGTCTGCTGATCGATAATCTCAGCTTCAGCATTCCACCCGGCGCGATCGTCGGCATCATCGGTCCCAATGGCGCGGGTAAATCGACCTTGTTCAAAATGATCACCGGGCTGGAAAAACCCGATTCCGGTGAGGTCGAAGTGGGGCAGACGGTCAAGCTTGCCTATGTCGATCAAAGCCGCGATGCCCTGGCGGCCGACAAGACCGTGTTCGATGAAGTGGCTGAAGGCCGCGATATTCTCACTGTGGGGCGCTATGAAATCCCGGCGCGTGCGTATCTGGGGCGCTTCAATTTCAAGGGCGGCGACCAGCAAAAGCGTGTCGGTAGCCTGTCAGGAGGCGAGCGCGGGCGGCTGCACCTGGCCAAGACCCTGATCGCCGGCGGCAACGTGCTGCTGCTCGACGAACCGTCCAACGACCTCGACGTGGAAACCCTGCGTGCGCTGGAAGATGCGCTGCTGGAGTTTGCCGGTTGCGTGATGGTGATCTCGCACGATCGCTGGTTCCTCGACCGTATCGCCACTCACATTCTTGCCTTCGAGGGCGACTCGCAGGTGGTGTTCTTCGCGGGTAACTATCAGGAATACGAGGCCGACAAGAAGAAGCGCCTGGGTGAAGAAGGCGCCAAACCGAAGCGCATCCGCTACAAGCCGATCAGCCGGTGAACACGCGATGATTCTGGCCACCCTGGCGGATTCAGGCCGTTATAGCGGGCTGCACCCGTTATTTGCACCGGCGTTCGGTTTTTTGACCGGCACCGACCTGCACGCGCTTGAGCTCGGCAAGCATACTATTCTGGGCGAGCAGATATTTGCCATCGTCGAAGCGTGCTCCGGCCGGAGCCGGGCAGACGCCAGGCTGGAATGCCATCGTCGTTACATCGATATTCAACTGGTGCTCGAAGGCGTGGATGAAATGGGCTGGAAACCGCTGGCCGAGTGTGTCGAGCCAGCGACGGAATACGATACGGCGCGTGATATCCGGTTTTTCAATGACGCCCCCTCAAGCTGGATTGCCACCCCGCCGGGGTCGTTCTGCCTGTTTTTCCCAAGTGATGCGCATGCGCC
>CAYGMS010000322.1:0-3179 GCA_964350905.1 uncultured Thiobacillus sp.
GTACCAGTTCGAATCCTCGATAGTCTGCTGGGCGGCGAGGATCTGCAGGAAACCGTCGGAGAAGCCGTCGAAGCGGTAAGACTGGGAGATGTGCCGGTGGAGGGACGCCGTGTTGAACTGGGTCAGGACCATGATCTTCCTGATGTTCCAGTGCAGGCAGTTGGAGATGGGGAAGTCGATGATGCGGTACTTGCCGCCGATGGGCACCGCCGGCTTGGCGCGCCAGTCCGTCAGCCCCTTCAGGCGCGACCCCTCGCCCCCCGCCAATACCAATGCCAGAGTCTTGCGGGTCAGCTCCGTCACCATCTTGGGTTCGGTGTAATAGCGGTACAGCCGCGCCTGCTCGTCTTTTGAAATCGTCATATCCCACTCCTGATTGCTTCTGTGTTGGAATCCATTGTATTGCGGTCAAACCCAAAGGTATCCAGGATCGCGCTTGCAATCGCGCCCTGCACGCCCAGCCGATTACAGGTAATCAAACTGATCGGGGTGCGTTCGACCACGCTGCGCATCCGGCCCTTGTCCAGCGCTGCGGCCATGAAACGCGGCGCCTGCATCCGTGTCTGCAGATGGCCCGACACGCCACCTGCAATATACAAGCCCCCCCATGGCTGGTAGAGCAGGGCAAGGTTGCCAACCCATGCACCGTACAGCTCGATAAACAGATTGAGTGCGGACTCGGCGGCTGCATCGCCCGCTTCGGCCCGGACACCCAGCATGGCACCCTCTACCATCTCAACCGGCAGCGGCTGCTTGTGTTCAATGCAGCAAAAACGATACAGGTCATTCATCGCCGAACCCGATGCCACGCGCTCCCACGACACATGACCATAACGCACTCGCAAATACTCCAGCAACCGCGCCTGCATGGCGTTGGCCGGCGCGAAGTCGATATGCCCGCCCTCGCTAGCGAAACTTTGATAGTGGCCATGGGCATCCGGCAGCATGAATGCCAGCCCCAGTCCGGTACCCGCGCCCGTGATGACACGTACCCCGCCAGGCTCGGACGCACAGGGGTTGAGTGCAATCACGTCAGCCTCTGTCAGCGTGGCCACGCCTGCCGCCGCCGCCTGGAAGTCATTGATGATACGCACGCCTGGAATACCCAGCGCCTGCTGCAACGCAGCAGCATCCAGTGTCCACGCAAGATTGGTCAATGTCGCTCGCTGATTCAGCACCGGCCCGGGAACCGCCAGGATCGCCAGATCCGGCGGCGAATTCAATTGGGCATCCAGCATGAACTGCTGCAACAAGGACTCAATCGAGGAAAAATCCGCGCTGGCATACACCTTCTCAAAACACAGGTGCTGCTCGCCCGTTGAAGTGCTCCCCACCCAGGCCAGCCAGCTTTTGGTTCCCCCAATATCGCCCGCAATAAACGCCATTGTCACGACTCAATCCGGATGGGTGTGGTTCATGCGCCGATAGTAATTGATCAGGGCATTGGTCGAGGCATCATGACTTGCCACTGGCAAATCGGCATGCAGTTCCGGCAGGATGCGGCTGGCCAGTTGCTTGCCCAGTTCCACGCCCCACTGGTCGTATGAATTCAGGTTCCAGATTACACCCTGTACAAAAATCTTGTGCTCATACAGTGCGACCAGCATGCCCAGCGCATGCGGCGTAAGCTTCTGTACCAGAAACGCATTGCTCGGGCGGTTACCCTGAAATACTTTGTGCTGGATGAACTGCCCATTTCCTGTCGCGCCCGACCCGCTCATGGTTTCCTCGCATGTACGGCCGCGCATCAGTGCTTCGGTCTGTGCCAGGAAATTGGCGATGAGAATATCGTGATGCCTGTGCAGATCGGTGGGCGGATCAATCGACACAATAAAATCGGCCGGTACCATCTTGGTGCCCTGGTGCAGCAACTGATAAAACGCGTGCTGGCCATTGATCCCGGTCGCACCCCAGATAATGGAACCGGTGGTGTAATCCACCACCCGGCCTTCCCGGTCGACCGATTTGCCGTTGCTTTCCATGTCGGCCTGCCCCAGATAGGCCGGCAGACTACGCAGGTAATGGTCATATGGCAGAATCACGTGCGACTCCGCGCCAAAGAAATTGTTGTACCAGACCCCCAGCAGCGCAAGGATCACCGGCATGTTCTGTGCCAGGGGCGCATGCCGGAAATGCTCATCCATGTCATGCGCGCCTTCCAGAAGCTCGATGAAACGCTCTGATCCGACTGCCAGCACAACCGACAGACCGATCGCTGACCATAGCGAATAGCGGCCTCCCACCCAATCCCAGAACTCAAACATATGCGCCGTATCGATCCCGAAGGCAGCGACCGATTCGCTGTTGGTCGAGACGGCCACGAAATGCTGCGCGATATGTTTCGTTTCCTGCGACTGTTCCAGAAACCAGCTGCGCGCAAAATGCGCGTTGGTCATGGTTTCCTGCGTGGTGAATGTTTTCGACGACACGATGAACAGGGTCGTTTCAGGGTTGAGCGACTCCAGCGTTTCCTTGACGTGGGCGCCATCGATATTGGAAATGAAATGCAGCTTCAGGCGTGGATGGCGGTAAGGCTTCAATGCCTGAACCACCATCTGCGGTCCCAGGTCAGAGCCGCCGATGCCTATATTCACCACATCGGTGATGCACTCGCCAGTGTAGCCGCGCCACTGCCCGCTACGCACCTGTTCGGCAAAGGCACCCATGCGCTCAATGATCGCATTCACCCTGGGCATCACATCCTCGCCATCGACCACCACCGGACGATTGCTGCGGTTGCGTAGCGCCACGTGCAACACCGCGCGGTTTTCCGTGTGATTGATTTTCTCGCCGCTGAACATGCGCTCGCGCCAGCCCGCCACATCCGCCTCTTCAGCCAGGCGCACCAACAGGCTCATGGTCTCGTCCGTGATGCGATTCTTGGAATAATCCAGCAGCACCTCGCCTACCTGCAGCGAAAACCGCTCGAAACGGTTTGGATCGCTTTCAAACAGGTCACGCATATGAACCGAGGCCATGTTCTCAAGATGAGCCTGCAACACACTGCATACCGGCTGGTGCAAAGACCCCGGTTCCCCCACACCACTATGCAACTCCTGCACCGCCAAAGACATTTAGCCCCTTTCTGCACGCATCACAAACACCGAGCACATCAATTGAGCTGCAACAACTGTGCCACAGACATTCACAGTCGTGTAAAAACAATCTCTAACTATAGG
>CAYGMS010000323.1:0-3165 GCA_964350905.1 uncultured Thiobacillus sp.
GCAGCGGCGTAAGCCCAACCCGGCCTTGCGCCGGGGCTGCGTGACTAAAAGCCCGGCTTCGTGTCGGGTTTTTTACGTGTGGCGCGGGTAAAATCAACGCCATGCGCCCTGTTGAAATCGGCCTCCTCATTGGTCTTGCCACCCTCATCCTGGTAACGGTTTTTCTGCTGTTACGTCTCCATGCCATGCGCCGCGAACAGGCAGGCTTGCCTGCTTTGCTGACCCAGGACATGGAATCCCGCCACCGCGCGGTACTGACCGACCTGCACGCGGGTCTGTCGCAGCAGTCCGACCGCATGCAATCCCAGCTATCGGCCCTGCAGGTGGCGCAGACCGAGCGGCTGGCGGAAACGCGTGAAACTGTCACTGGCCAGTTCAGTCAGTTCCAGTCCGCGATGCTGGAAAAACTGATCGAGCAGGGGCGGGCCGAGCAAGGCATGCTGCAGGACACGCTGAAAGGCATGACCGCGCAGTTCAGCGAACGTGTGCAGCAGCTGTCGCAGACGGTCGACGGCCGGCTCAGTGAAATTTCCGGCAAGGTGGCTGAGCGACTCGATGAAGGCTTCAAGAAAACCAACGAGACCTTCACCTCGGTGATGACACGTCTGGCCGTGATCGACGAGGCACAAAAGAAGATTGAAGGTCTGGCAACCAATGTCGTGTCATTGCAGGAAATTCTCGGCGACAAGCGCTCGCGCGGTGCCTTCGGCGAAGTCCAGCTGGAGGCACTGGTGCGCAACAGCCTGCCGCCCGATGCCTACGCCTTCCAGCACACCCTGAAAAGCGGCGCGCGCGTCGACTGCGTACTGATCCTGCCTGAACCCACCGGCTCGGTCTGTGTCGATTCCAAGTTCCCGCTGGAAAACTACCGCCGCATGTTCGACGACAGCCTGCCGCAGGCCGAGCGTGATGCCTCGCGGCGGCAGTTCAAGGCCGACGTCAAAAAGCACGTCGACGATATTGCCGCCAAGTACATCGTCGCAGGCGAAACCTCCGACGGCGCGGTGATGTTCCTGCCGGCCGAGGCCGTATTTGCCGAAATCCATGCCTACCATCCCGAACTGGTCGAACACGCGCAGAAAAAACGCGTCTGGCTCACTTCGCCCACGACGCTGATGGCGGTACTGAATACCGCGCGCGCCGTCATCCGCGATTCGGAAACCCGGCGCATGGCACACGTCATCAAGGACGAGCTCAGCAAGCTGGCCAAGGATTTTGCCCGCTTTGACGAGCGCATGAAAAAACTCGCCACCCATATCGAGCAGGCCAACAAGGATGTGAGTGAAGTGCGCATATCAAGCGACAAGATCAGCCGCCGCTTTCTGCAAATCGAGCGGGTTGAACTCGACCGCCCGGATGCCACCGACCCGGCCCGACTACTCGACGTCGACGAGTAGATATGGGTTGTCCCCGGTGAACGTACTGAGCCGCTGGTGGCGCGCCCGCACCCTCAGGCGCCACGCCATCCCGCACCAGGATTTTGATGCTGCGTTCAGCAGGCTGCCGATCCTGCATGGCCTCGACACATCCGAGCGAACGCGTCTGCGTGAAGCAGCCACCCTGTTCATGCATGACAAAACCTTTTCTGCAGCGGGAGGCGCGGATGTCAGCGACGCCATCCAGCTGTCCATCGCCCTGCAGGCCTGTCTGCTGACCCTCAATCTCGGCGATGACAGTTACCATGGCTGGAGTGAAATCATTCTCTATCCGGACGAATTCCTGCGCACCCGTGAGGAAATGGATGAAGCCGGTGTCGTGCACCACTCGCGCGACATACTCGCGGGCGAATCCTGGCACGGCGGACCGCTCGTGCTGTCGATTGCCGATGTGATAAACAGTGGCCAGCCTGATGGCGTCAACGTCGTGCTGCATGAGTTTGCCCACAAGCTCGACATGCTGAACGGCGATGCCAACGGGTTTCCGCCACTGCACCGCGGCATGGACGCAGCGAGCTGGGCGCGCGATTTCAGTGCCGCCTATGCCGATCTGTGTGCCCGCGTTGATGCTGGCAGGAACATGGCGTTCGATCCCTACGCCACCACCGACCCTGCCGAGTTTTTTGCCGTGTTGACCGAAGTGTTCTTCGAAACCCCACACCGACTCAACGCAGAATACCCGGCCATTTACCGGCAACTGCAGCAGTTCTACCGTCAGCATCCGCTGGCGCGACTGGAGCCCCATGAACACGCCTGAACCCACCACCGCTACACGCATCGACGGTATCGCGCCCTTCCACGTCATGGCCATCCTGGCGCAGGCACGGGCTCTGGAAGCGGCCGGACACGACATCATTCACCTCGAAATCGGCGAGCCCGACTTCGCCACGCCCGTTCCCATCGTCGAAGCCGGAGTCGCAGCGCTGCGTGCCGGCCACACCCATTACACCGACGCACTCGGCCTGCCCGCTCTGCGCGAAGCCATTGCCGGGTTCTATGGCACGCGCTGGCAGGCCACAGTCGACCCCGCGCACATCGTCGTCACGCCGGGCGCATCCGGTGCCCTGCTGCTGGCGCTGGGGCTGCTGGCCGGTCCCGGCGACGAAGTGTTGATGGCCGATCCGGGTTATCCCTGCAACCGCCATTTCGCCCGGTTCTGCGACGCCCGCGCCGTCACGATAGCGGTCGATGCCAGCAGCGGCTTCCAGCTCACCCTTGATCTGATCCAGCGCCATGCCACTGCCGCCACCCGCGCCGTGTTGATCGCGAGCCCGTCCAACCCAACCGGAACCGTCATCCCATCCGACGAACTCACGCGCATCCACGACTGGTGCCGCACAAAAGGGGTGGCCCTGATCGTCGATGAGATCTATCTGGCGCTAACTTATGACGGCACCGAGCACAGTGCCGCACGCTGGAACGACGTGTTCGTCATCAACAGCTTTTCCAAATATTTCCTGATGACAGGCTGGCGGCTGGGTTGGCTGGTGGCGCCTGACTGGGCCATGCCTGCACTGGAACGGCTGGCGCAGAACCTGTTTCTGGCCGCGTCTACCCCGGCACAGCATGCCGCGCTGGCAGCCTTTTCACCCGCCACGCTGGACATGCTCGAAGCCCGCAAAAATGAGCTTCGCGCACGCCGTGATTTTCTGTTGCCCGCCTTGCGCGAACGCGGATTTGATATCCCCGTCACCCCGCAGGGCGCGTTTTACCTGTATGCCGACTGCAG
>CAYGMS010000324.1:0-1755 GCA_964350905.1 uncultured Thiobacillus sp.
TCCAGGCACAAAAAGAAAGCTCATTAAAGGCAAAAGGCGAGGTATTGGCCAATCGGATTCTTTTTCGTCAATCTGATTTAGTCGGCCAGCATGCAGCTGCCGTGCGCCAAGGAAAAACGCCTCCTATCGTTCTCTATCCAGAGTATTTCGACCGCGTGCCCGCCATCAATCTGTTGGCGGAAACTATTAGCGGGCCAGCTTTGGCCGCTTTGGGAAAGCTCGACAAACCGGAGACAAAAACCATTGCTGTTATTGGGGCTAGCTACGCGGACAGCCGGGATGTTCATGTCACCCCGCTGGGGGAAATGCCCGGCGCACTGGTTTTGGTCAATGCCATTGATACCGTAAAAGCGGTAGGCGTTCTGCAGTCACCTGACCCTGCGATTCGTTATACCGTAATCGTTGTATTGCTACTCATTATGAGTGCGGTTTTTGCCTGGCTGCCTGTTGCCTGGGCCACGGTTCCGATGGTGGTGTTTGTTGCCTTGACCATAGGACCAATGAGTTTCTGGTTTCTGAAGCAAGGGATATGGCTGGACTTCGGTGCACCGATTGTTGGTATTTACTTGTTCCGCAAGATAGACGCATATCTGAAATGGCGTGGTGGCGTTAATACACAGCAGAGGATATAAAGCATCGTGCAAATTAAGACTGTCTTTCAAACCTTATCCGTTATCGCGGTCCTGTTCGCAGGTGGCAGCACATTCGCCGTGGCGAAAGAGCAGGATGTCGCGGCCTGGATTGAATTCGCCTACCCCCAAGGCGCGCTCGCCCCAAAGAATGCACATTCCAGAGCGCAAATTGTCATATTCCGTCAGGGGCAACCTTTGTCTCTTGATAAATCTGCAGTGATGACTGAACTGCGCTCAGGCGACCGGGTTCTGGTCCATGATAGCAAGGCATATCTGACGCTCCTGACCAGCACGGGACGCCTGAGAGTTACTGCCGACATGTCTAAAGACGTTGGCTATGAACTCAACGCAAGACCCAATAGTATTTGGGACAATCTTGTTGACCTGGTTACCGACAAATTTAAACTCGGCCAAAGTCGTGTGGTGAGCGCCTCTTCCCGCGGGGTGCCCTGGCTAGATGCCGAGGGTGCGCCTACTATTCCGGCGGATCAGACGCAGTTTTCCAAGCTGGCGGCAGGCGAACGAGCACTGCATTTGCGTTGGCAGGGCGGAAAGCCACCTTATCGCCTAAGTTTGATGCGTGACAATCAGATACTGAGCAAATTAAACGTGCCCAAGGGTAGCGAAGCCAGCTTGCCGAAGCTACCCTTGCTGGCGGGTAACTACACACTTGTCATCCGGGATAGCAAATGGCTGAACAAGGGAGATGCGCGCCGAAGCAGTGTTGTGGCGAACTTGATTCTGCTCGCCCCCGGCGACATCCCCCCGATGCCTCAGGCACTAGCCGCTGCCTTGCTTCCCGAGGAGGCCAGACAGCTTCTCTATGCTGATTGGCTGGCCAGACAAGGGGAAGGCGAATGGAGTATGGAGGCTATCCAGATAGTTGCGCCTTATGCCAAGGATTACGAACCCGCACAGGACTGGTTGCGTCAATGGGGTGGGAGTTGAGTTGTTCAATTAACGGCTTTGGGCTACAGGAAAATCTACTATGCCTACCGGTACGATCGTAAACGGTGTTTGTTTTCTGTTCGTTAGTTCTTCCACACGCCACGAGACATATGAGTCGAGCATTTTGTAGGTGATCGTGCCCTTTCCACGCGTATCGGCACGACCATCCACCCCC
>CAYGMS010000324.1:1765-3141 GCA_964350905.1 uncultured Thiobacillus sp.
GTGATTTCCTTGGCGCGCTCGGAGATGTAGAAGTCCAGCATCTTGTGGGTAATTCGACCGGTCTTGCTGAAATTCGCCTTTCCCTTGAATCCTTCCACCAGCGCCTTGGTAAAGGCGCCATTGCCCCAGTCCTTTCGTTCCTGGGAGGACTGGTTTCCAGTGCTGGCGGCCATCACCACAACGCCATTTTCCGGGCTGGACAGGTCATTGGCCACATAGTTGATATCCAGCCCCTTACGCCCAAGCACATCGCCGGAATGGCAAGTGTCAACCATAAACAGGGCGCGACCCTTGAGCTTCGCGAGAGTGTTTCGAATGTCGATGAATGACAGCCCGGATTCCCGATAGTTTTTTTCGTTCGCGTCCGAGGCCAAATAATAGTAGCTGCCGCGCGCATCACTAATGCCATGACCTGCCAGGAAAACGATACCGATATCCTTGACGGTAACCTTGCTTTCCAACCACTTCAAGCCGGCAATCAGACTGCCCCGAGTGACTTGCCTATCTGTGATGCTTCGCACTTCAACATCACTATATAGATGCGCTTTTTGATTCGACATACGGTTGGTCAGATCCATCGCATCCTTGGCAGCAAAGCCAAGCCGCAATTTTTCATTGGCATAATCAGAAACCCCCGCTGCCAGAACGAAAAGACGCGGCTGATATTCTGGTGTGTTGTTGTTTTTGCCCTTGCCAAACCAGCTCACTCTGGTCGAGGCCGGTTCCGAAATGCCATTGCGGTTGCGGGCGAATAGCATGATCTCGCTATCTTCTTCCGGAATGGGGATCGTAATTTCCTGAACGGTTGTGCCTTCAGCGTTGTCAATTGCCAAGTTGCGTGGCTTCCCGATCTCGACAGGTTTGCCATTCACGCGCGCGAGGAAATCGGTTGCAGGCGCGTCTTTCGGCGCATTTACAGAGAAGCGAAGCGTGATCGTGTTGCTGCCGCTTTTGTTGTCAGCCTGAGGCGATTGCAAGGTTAGGACAGGCGGCAATATCTGCGTTACGTCGGCCACCTGTTCCACGCGTCCGCTTTCCTGGTTGGCAAGGCGCATCGCCTCGTCCACATCCAGCGTGGTCAGAACCTTGCGGAGAATATCCGGGCGATAGAAGCGTTCCCTGAAACGCCCAACGCTGTAGAACGCCGGCGTCAGGCTAGAGCGCACTTCGTGATAAGCGATCTTGATTTTCGGCGTGCCACTTTCCCGGCTGGGGGTAATCCATAGCGTGTGATGCTGCCCAGCCCGCGAGATCGAGAATTTCAGTTTTTTCCCCGGTTGTGCCGCAGAAATATGGACACCCAGGTCTGCACCTGTCTTGATCGCCACCCCGTCAATCGATCGCACGATATCACTGGCGCGCATGCCGCCCCGGGC
>CAYGMS010000325.1:0-3139 GCA_964350905.1 uncultured Thiobacillus sp.
CGCTCCCTCCCCGTCCCCATTCATACCCGGCCGTGGCAATCTGTCGCGCTGGGCGATCGGGCATCCGGCACTGATGCGTTTCTTTATCGTGCTGATCCTGCTGGTGGGTGTGCGTTCCTATTTCCAGCTGGGACAGGCCGAAGACCCGCCATTCACCTTCAAGGTCATGCTGATACAGGCAACCTGGCCGGGGGCAACGGCACAAGAAGTATCGGAGCAACTGACCGAGCGCATTGAAAAAAAGCTGCAGGAAATGCCCGAGCTGGATTTCGTGCAGAGCTATGCCAAGGCAGGTGAAACTGCGCTGTTTGTCAACCTGAAGGAAACCATACGCGGGCGCGACGTGGCGGATGCCTGGTATCAGGTGCGCAAACGTATCGGCGATCTGAAATCGCAACTGCCTGCGGGCGTTCAGGGACCGTTTTTCAATGACGAGTTTGGCGATACGTTTGGTTCGGTTTACGCAGTAACCGGCGAGGGCTTCAGTCGGGCGGATTTGCGCCGTGCTGCGGAAGACGCGCAGCGCGAAGTGCGGCGCCTGCCCAACGTCGGTAAGGTCGAGCTGTTCGGCGTGGTGCCGGAAAAAATCTATATCGAGATAGCGGCGCAGAAATTTGCCACGCTCAATCTCACGCCGCAGCAGATCATGCAGGCGGTGCAGGAACAGAACGGCGTGGTGGCCAATGGGCGGGTGGAAAACGACGTGCTGTCGATTCCGCTACGGGTATCGGGACCGTATTCGGATGTGGAACGCCTGCGCGAAACCATCATTCGGGTAGGCGCGCACAGCCTGCGTCTGGGCGACATTGCCGAGGTGTCGCGACGCTATGAAGACCCGCCCACAACGGAAATCCATTCGCAGGGCGAGCCGACAGTATTGCTCGGTGTGTCACTGGCCGATGGCGGCGATGTGGTGGTGATGGGCAGGGCTGTTGCAGGTGCGATGGAGGCCCTGCAGAAAACCCTGCCGGTGGGCTTGGAGATTCGGCAGATTCACGACCAGCCCAGCATTGTGAGCCATGCCGTCAATCTCTTCATGAAGACCTTTCTCGAAGCCGTTGCGATTGTGCTGGCGGTGACGTTTCTGGCTCTGAAATGGCGTGCCGGGCTGGTGGTGACCCTGAGTATTCCGGTGGTGCTGGCGATTACGTTCACTACGATGTGGCTGTTCAATATCGACCTGCATCGCATCTCCACCGGTGCGCTCATCATTGCGCTGGGCCTGCTGGTGGACGACGCCATCATCGCAGTGGAAATGATGGCGCACAAACTGGAGGCGGGCTGGGGGCGTTTCGAGGCCGCCACCTATGCCTTCCAGTCCACTGCGTTTCCCATGCTGACGGGCACGCTGCTGACCGCTACTGCTTTTTTGCCGATCGCACTCGCCAAATCGGCCGTCGGTGAATACACCTTCGCAATTTTTTCGGTGACAACTATTGCGCTGTTGTCGTCCTGGCTGGTGGCCGTGATGGTCACGCCGTATTTCGGCCACCTCCTGCTGAAGCCCACGCATCATGTGGTCGATGAAGAGGCGGCTTACAAGACGCCGTTTTACCGTCGCTTTCGCGGTGCTGTGACCTGGTGTGTGACGCATCGTCGCTCCGTGATTGCGATGACTGTGGTCGCGTTGATCATCGGCCTGGCTGCGATGCAGCGGGTCGAGAAGCAGTTCTTTCCGCAATCCGACCGGCTGGAAATCCTGGTTGAACTGTGGCTGCCGGAAGGCGCTTCCATTGACGCCACGCGCGCCGAAGCGTTCAGGTTTGAGCACCTGGTGCGCCAAGACAAGGATGTGGCGCATGTGATCAATTACATCGGCCAGGGTGCCCCCCGTTTTGTGCTGGGACTGGATCAGCGACTGAACAACAAGAACTTCACGCAACTGGTGGTGATTGCGCAGGACGTGCCGGCTCGCGAGCGTGAAATCGCGCGTATCCAGGCCTTGTTCGAGACCGATTTCCCGAATGTGCGAGGGCGGGCAGTGCGGTTTGAATACGGCCCGCCGGCGGGCTATCCAGTGCAATACCGGCTGTCGAGCACCGATATTCCCCAATTGAAAATCGAGGCTGAAAAACTGCGCAAGATCGTGGCAGCCGAGCCGACGGTGACAGCGGTCAACCTTGACTGGAATGAACAGTCGCTGGCAGTCAAGGCGCAGCTGGATCAGGACAAGATCAAGGCATTGGGCCTGAGTTCGGATGGAGTGGGGCGTCTGGTGGCCATGCAGTTGTCGGGTGCCACGGTCACCCAGTTCCGTGAAAACGATTTGCTGATCGATGTGGTGCTGCGTACGCCGCGCAGTGAACATCGGGATGTCGATGCGTTGAAGTCGCTGCCCATTGGCAGCTTCAACGGCCAGAGCGTGACGCTGGGACAAATTGCCAGCTTCAAGCCGGTATTCGAAGACGCGGTGATCTGGCGCCGTGACCGCCTGCCGACCATTGCCGTGCGGGGTGACCCCGTGGGGAAAATCCAGCCTGACACCATCATTGCCGCCATCGCCCCGCAGGTGGCGCAATTCAAGGCACAGCTGCCGCCGGGCTTCCGGCTGGAAGTGGGCGGACCGGTGGAAAGCAGTGCCAAGGCCAATGCGGCCATCGGGGCATCGTGGCCGCTGATTGTGATCACCACGTTCAGCTTGCTGATGCTGCAGCTCGGCAGCTTTTCGCGCTCGATTCTGGTGGTTCTGACTGCGCCGCTCGGGATCATCGGCGTGGCGATCGCATTGCTGCTGAGTGGCCAGCCGATGGGGTTTGTCGCGCTGCTGGGCATTATTTCGCTGTCCGGCATGATCATGCGCAACTCGGTGATTCTGGTCGATCAGATCCAGCAGGACATCGCACGCGGCCTGTCGCAATGGGATGCGATCATTGAATCGACCGTGCGCCGGATGCGCCCGATCAGCTTGACGGCGGCCGCCGCCGCGCTGGCCATGATCCCGCTGTCGCGCTCGATCTTCTGGGGGCCGATGGCCTTCGCCGTGATGGGGGGCTTGGTCGCGGCCACTTTCCTCACACTGTTTTTTCTGCCGGCACTGTATGCGGCGTGGTTTCGGGTAAGAAACGAGTAGCAGGATTTAAGCCACTTGTTGCAAGGAGGCTGGATGAAAACAATGGCAATTGGGCTGGTGTTGATGCTG
>CAYGMS010000326.1:0-3135 GCA_964350905.1 uncultured Thiobacillus sp.
CGCCATAATTGGAAATGAACTGATATGCTTCTTCTTCCGATAAATACATAAATCGGGTCTTTCGAGGAGCACTACTTGGGCAAGGAAACCTATCTCGCGCGACAGCCCATTGTTGATGACGAACACCGCCTGTTCGCCTACGAACTGCTGTTCAGGAAATCGCTGGCTTCCGTCTCGGCCCAGATCACCAGTCAGTTGCAAGCCGGCGTCGAAGTCATCAGCAACACCCTCTGTCTTGGTCCGGACTGGCTGCTGCAAGGCAAGCTCGCCTTCATCAATCTGGATGAAGCCACCCTGATGAGCGACTTTGTCTGCCTGCTGCCGTCCCACCACGTCGTCTACGAAATTCTCGAAACCGTCCCGGTTACGCCGGTGCTGATCGCCCGTATCCAGGAACTCAAACAGCTCGGTTACCGCTTTGCCCTGGATGATTTCGTCGCCCTGGAGGAATACCGTCCGCTGCTGCCGATGGTCGACTTTGTGAAGCTCGACGTGCTTGAGCAGCAGCCCGAAAAGACCGTGGAAATCATCGCCCACATCCAGCGCGACTTCTCCGGCCAGTTCATTGCCGAAAAAGTCGAAACCCGCGAGATGTTCGAGCTTTGCCGCAGCTGCGGCATCCAGTATTTCCAGGGCTATTATTTCGCCCGCCCGGAGAACCTCACCAACAAGGCCATCCAGCCGGGCCAGGTGGCCGTGCTGGAACTGATGAACAAGGTTCGCCTCTGCGAAGACCTGAGCGAAATCGAAGAACCGTTGCGCCGCAATGCCGCCCTGACCATACGCCTGTTGCGCTACGCCAATTCGGCTGCAGCGGGCCTGCAGCAAAAAGTCCACACCGTGCGCCAGGCACTGGCCCAGATCGGACTGATGACACTATATCGCTGGCTGGCGCTGCTCCTGATCACCGCCAACCCGACGCCAACCAATGCCCTGCTGGCACGCACCGCCGTCACCCGCGGGCGTCTCTGCGAACTGCTCGGCCAGTCCCGGTTGAACCGTCAGGCTCAGGATGATTTATTCATGACCGGACTGTTTTCCCTGGCAGAGCCGCTGATAGGCATCCCCCTCGACTATCTGCTCGAACGCCTGCCCATGCCCGATCCCATCGTTCAGGCCCTGGTTCACCAGACCGGTCCTTATGCATCCTTTCTCAAACTTGCCGTGGCTTCAGAGCGCGGTGATTTCGAACAAATTTCCCGCTACGCAGAAGACATTGCCTCCAGCCCGGAAGAGGTCAACCTCGCGCAACTGCATTCACTTGCCTGGGCCGAGGAACTGACCAGCGAAGTGCCTTCAACCGCAAACGAGACCGCACCCATCTGAAACCGGCTTGCCGGTAGCTACCGCTGCCGGACATCGACAGGCCTCCATGCCGTTGCCCACTGAATCCATCATCCAACCATGCTGAGCTACCGCCACGCCTTTCATGCCGGCAATCACGCCGATGTACTGAAGCATTTTGTGCTCATCCAACTGAGCCGTTATCTGGGGCAGAAAGACAAACCGTTCTGGATCATCGACACCCATGCCGGTGCGGGACTCTATGAACTGGACACGGGCTATGCCACCCAGCTGAAGGAATACGAAGGCGGGATCGGCAAGCTGTGGTCACGCCAGGACCTGCCCGACGCGCTGGCCGACTATGTCGATCTGGTACGTGCCTGCAACCCCGACGCCACCCACGCGCCCGACACCCTGCATTTTTATCCCGGCTCACCCTGGCTTGCCCTGCAAACCTTGCGGCCGCAGGATCGCCTGCGCCTGTTTGAGCTCCACAGCAGCGACAGCAAAATATTGCAGGACAACTTCAGCGATCAGGGCCGGCGCGTCAGCATCACCACCGGCAACGGCTACGATGCCCTCAAGGCATTGCTGCCACCGCCGCCCCGCCGCGCGCTGGTGCTGATCGACCCGCCCTACGAAACCCGTGATGACTATACGAATGTGATTACCGCGCTGAATGAAGGGCTGGCCCGTTTTGCCACCGGCACCTACGCAGTCTGGTATCCGCAACTCGACCGCCTGGAAGCCCGGCAACTCCCCGACAAGCTCAAACGCCTGCCCATCAGGAACTGGCTGCATGTCACCCTCACTGTGCACACCCCGTCAGCAGATGGCTTCGGCATGCACGGCAGCGGCATGTTCATCATCAACCCGCCGTGGACCCTGCATAAAACGCTCGCAGAGGTCATGCCCTATCTGGTTGAGACCCTCGGGCAGGATGCCGGGGCGGGCTACACGCTGGATGCGCAGGCTGACTGAACCGGTTTGTTCAGCGCAGGAAAGCGGGGACTGAGCAGCCCCGGCAATCTCCTCATTGATGGCTCAACGTACCGTCAGGTTTTTCACCCACACCAGTTCGCAGGCGCCATTGCCCGAATCGCTGCGCGTCATCGAGCTATTCCAGTGCCAGCCATCCGCTGCCTGCACGCGCACGAGATACCCGCTGAGCGCGACGACCTGACCCTTGCGCACGTCACGCAGACGCTTTTTGATGTCGTCGCTGGCGGGAATCATGTGCATGTTCGCGCTGTGCTCGATAATTTCAGACAGCTCGATCGGCGGTTGATCCGACCAGCGGTAGAAATAGAAACGGCCGCTCTGACGGATCTGCAAACGATCCAGCACGGCGCTATCCGACATCGGCCCCCAGCCGAGCGCCAGGTCGACAGGCGACAGATCGGCTTCGCGCCCCACGTGGTAGGCCTCCGTGGAAAGCACGCGGGCTTCCAGTGAAAATTCCGCGGCTGGCATGATTTGATACCCCCTCACCGAAAACGACGGCAGGCCCGAGCGATCAAGCTGCACCGGGGCCTTCGGCGCGATGGTGCCACGGGCATGGTCAACGGGGCGCGAGGAGAAATGATTCCACGCCCCGGCAATCATGGCGACAAACAACAGGGTGGGGACAACTCTCATGGTTCTGGATGAGCGAACGGGATGTCCCTGGTAACGGACAAAATGGACGGGTAATTCAGTGTGTCCGCATCCGAATCTGGCCTGTAGTGTGGAAAATCAGGGCCGAATCCACGCTGTTGCTTAGCCCCTGAGTCGTTCGCCTGTCGAAGCACTGACTGGCCCTTCGACAGGCTTGTATGGTTCTTCTCGGTGTTTCTTGGGAAACTGAGAGAC
>CAYGMS010000327.1:0-3113 GCA_964350905.1 uncultured Thiobacillus sp.
GGATGAAGGCGGCCAGCGGCGTGATCCATTCCGAAATGCCGCGCCAGGCCAACGGACTGATGCGCGGCTTTCAGCTGTGGATCAACCTGCCGGCCAGCGAGAAGCTGTCCGACCCGGCCTATCAGGAGTTTTCGGCGGCTGCGATTCCGGAAGTGACGCAGGAAGGCACCCGGGTACGCGTACTGGCCGGTGAGTTCGACGGCACGCGTGGCGTGATCGACGATCCGGCCACCGACGTGCTCTACCTCGACGTCGCCCTGCCTGCCCACGCCGCATTTTCATTGCCGCTGGACGTGTCGCACAATGCGTTCGTTTATGTATTTGAAGGCAGCGTCCAGCTGGAAAAGGACGAGCTGCCCCAGCACGCTCTGGCGGTGCTGGGCGCGGGCGATACGGTGGACATCCGCACCGGAGCAGAAGGCGCGCGTTTCATCCTGGTAGCCGGCCGTCCCATCGGCGAGCCGGTGGTGCAGCACGGTCCGTTCGTGATGAATACGCGCGAGGAAATCGAACAGGCGATAACCGATTACCGCGACGGCAAGCTGGTACACACGCGAGCAGAAATGCGCGGGCACTGAGCCATCTGCCTGCCATGCGCTATGGTTAAGCGCATGAGAAAAGGATAGCCATGAAGCCACAGTTGCTCGACGCCATTCAACAACGCTACGCCTGTCGCAAGTTCAACCCCGACCGGCCTGTGTCTGCGGACGAATTGTCGGCAGTGCTGGAGGCCGGGCGGCTCGCGCCCTCCGCCTTCGGACTGGAGCCCTGGCGCTTTATCACCGTAACCGATCCAGGCCAGCGGGCCGCCATCGCCCATGCCTGCTTTGACCAGCCCGTGGCCCAAACCGCTGCGGCTTTCATTGCCATTGTGGCCTTGGTGGACGCACTCCATCCGGATTCGGATTACGTACGCGCACGCTTTGCCGCCGAGGCGCGCGGCGAGGATCCGGCACCGATTTATGATGCCTATCGCCCCCACTACCACGCCGATTCCATCGCAGCCTGGGCGCAAGGTCAATGCAACTTCGCAGCGGCGCATATGCTGTTGCAGGCGGCACACCTTGAAATCGCAAGCTGCCCGCTTGGCGGATTTGATGCGGGTCTGCTGGCCAAAGCCCTGGCCATTCCCGCCGGCGAAACGCCCGCGCTGGTAATTGCCCTGGGGCATTGTGCCGACGAGGCGCCCGAACGGATACGCAAGCCGCTGAACAGGCCCTAAATAACCCTGTCTTCAGGCAGGTGGCCCAAGCCAGGCCAGGCTTTAAAATTCCCCCATGTCCAAACTTGAATCCCTGAGCTTCGACAACGGCTTTGCCCGTTTGCCCGAGGCGTATTACGCACGCGTTTGTCCCACGCCGGTGCCCGATCCCTATCTGGTCTGCTACAGCCCGGAGGCACTCAAGCTGCTTGATCTGGACGAGAGCGAAATCACCCGTCCCGAGATGATCGCCACACTGGCCGGTAACCAGCTGCTGCCGGGGATGGATGCGATGGCCGCGCTGTATGCGGGTCACCAGTTCGGCCATTTCGTGCCACAGTTGGGGGATGGCCGGGCGATTCTGCTGGGTGAAGTGAAGAACACCGCCGGTGAAGGCTGGGAAATACAGTTGAAGGGCGCGGGCCGTACGCCCTATTCACGTGGCGGCGATGGCCGCGCGGTGCTGCGCTCCAGCATCCGTGAATACCTGTGTTCCGAGGCGATGCATGCGCTCGGCATTCCCACCACGCGCGCGCTCGCCATTGTCGGCAGCGACCACCCGGTGTACCGCGAGGACGAGGAAACCGCCGCGCTGGTGACCCGGCTGGCGCCGAGCTTTGTCCGTTTCGGCTCGTTCGAGGTGTTTTATTACCGCGATCAGATCGAACCAATCCGTCAACTGGCCGATTACGTGATCGCACGCTATTACCCGGAGCTGGCGACGCGCACCGAACCCTATGCCGAACTGCTGCGCGAAGTCACGCGCCGCACCGCCGAATTGATGGCGCAGTGGCAGGCGGTGGGGTTTTCGCACGGAGTGATGAACACCGACAACATGTCGATTCTGGGACTGACGCTGGACTATGGCCCGTTTGGCTTTCTCGACGCCTTCGATCCCGGCTACATCTGCAACCATTCCGACACCAGCGGGCGCTACGCCTTCGACCAGCAGCCCGACGTGGCTGCCTGGAACCTGACCAAGCTGGCACAAACCTTTGTCCCGTTGCTGTCGGTGGAAACCGCTTCGGCGGCGATCAGCGACTACCCGCAGCAATTTGGCCAGGCCTATATCGAACGCATGGCCGCCAAATTCGGCTTGCCACTGGGCGACGAAACCATTCCCCTGGTGATGGATGCATTGCAATTGCTGGCGCAGAATCACGTCGATTACACGATTTTCATGCGCCGGCTGTGCGACTTCGACAGCAGCGAAGGCGCGAACAACGCCCCGTTGCGCGATCTGTTCCTCGACCGCGCCGCATTCGATGCGTGGGCGGCGCGCTATGCCGAAACGCTCAGGGCAACAGGCTCAGTCGATACCGAACGCAGCATGGCCATGCGCGCGGTCAACCCGAAATACATCCTGCGCAACCATCTGGCCGAAGTCGCCATCCGCCGCGCAGCCGACCATCGCGACTACAGCGAAATCGCACGCCTGCACACGCTGCTGCTGCGCCCCTTCGACGAACAGCCCGAATTTGAAGCCTATGCGGCCGAACCGCCTGACTGGGCCAGGCAGATTGAGGTAAGCTGTTCTTCGTGAACCGAACGACACCGCTGCTCGCCTCCCTGCTGACCGTTGCCCTGTTCTCCGCCTGTAGTGGGCAACCCATCCAGCGCAAGGACGGCAGCAGCAGCGTACGAAGTTTCAGCGTCAAGGATCTGGCCAAGGGCGATGTCGACAACGTGGTCGAAATCCACCAGAAGGAAATCATCAGCATCCTCAAAACGCTGACGCTCAAGCTCTATCGCCGCAACCCCAACGAATGGCGCAAGTCCGGCTTTGCCAGCGCCGGGGACGCAACCGCCGATTTGTTCAAGCCCATCCCCAACTGGCAAGCGACTCAGGGGAAAGGCCTGGCCTGGGAATCCGTCTTGCGCGATCTCTGGCTTGAAGATTTCGCCAGCGACC
>CAYGMS010000328.1:0-3106 GCA_964350905.1 uncultured Thiobacillus sp.
ACCTCGTCGGCCAGGTCGGGCCGGTTGCATACCAGCGCCATGTCGCAGCCCGCATCGAGTGCGGCGGTGACGCGCCCCACCACGCCCCCCGCCACGCTGGCGGCTTCCATGCAGAGGTCGTCGCTGAATATCGTGCCGTCGAATTGCAGTTGCTGGCGCAGCAGTTTTTGCAGCCACACTTTGGAAAATCCGGCAGGCTGCGCATCGACCTGCGGATAGATGACATGCGCCGGCATGATCGCCGCCAGTCCGGCCTCGATCATCAGGCGGAACGGCACCAGATCGGTAATCGCAATATCGCCGAGGGTGCGCTCGTCCACCGGGATGGCGACATGCGAATCGGCCACTACAAAGCCATGTCCGGGAAAATGCTTGCCGCAGGCGGCCATGCCCGCATCCTTCATCCCCAGCATCACGGCCTGCCCCAGTTCGAACACGGCATGCGGGTTGGCGTGGAACGAACGGTTGCCGATCACCGAGGAGGCGCCGTAATCGAGGTCGAGCACCGGGGCAAAGCTGAAATCAACGCCGTGTGCGCGCAGTTCGCTGGCCAGCACGTAGCCGGTTTCACGCGCCAGATGTTTGGCCTGCTGCGGATGGTCGTTCCAGATTTCACCGAAGGTGCGCATCGGCGGCAACCGGGTGAAGCCTTCGCGGAAGCGCTGCACCCGGCCGCCTTCATGATCGACTCCGATCAGCAGAGGGGCGGACTTGAGCGCATGGATCTCGCCGGTCAATGCCGCCAGTTGCGCGGGATCGTGGTAATTGCGGCTGAACAGGATCACGCCGCCGACAAGCGGGTGGCTCAGGCGCCGCCGGTCGTCGTCGGTGAGTTCGGTGCCGGCAACATCGAGCATCAAGGGGCCCAGCGTCATGGTCGCTCCAGTTTGAAGGGTGGCGTCACGGATATTACGCCGGGGGAAGGGAGAAACCGGATTGCTCCAGCACGACAAACGCCAGCACGAGATCGCCCTCATCCGACAGCGAAACATATTGCCCCGTGACACCGCGTTGCGTCAGCCAGCTTGCGAGTTCGGGCGCGCATTCGATCAGGGGTTTGCCGTGCGCATCGCGCAGTACCGCGATGTTGCGCAAGCTGACCGGCGCACGCAGCCCGGTTCCTGTCGCCTTGGCAAAGGCCTCCTTGGCGGCAAAGCATTTGGCCAGAAAGCGCGCCGGGTCGCGGCTGGCGTCATACCCGGCATGCTCGGCCGGGGCGAGGATGCGGTCGGCATAGTGTTCGCCGAAACGTGCAAGACCGCTGCGGATGCGCTCGGCGTCCAGCAGATCGGTGCCGATGCCATGGATCACAACGTCACCTTGACTGACAGACCGGCCTGGCGAATCTTTTCGGCAAACGCATCCAGCCATTCGATGGGCAGTGCCGACAGACGGCTGGCCTGTGGTTGCATCGACGGGCGGGCCAGCCCATACAGCAACACGCCCTGCACCGGAATCTTCTGCGCACGGATGCGGCTCACCGCGGCCAGGTAGGCCTGTTGTTCGGCCTCGGATGGCGGTGCACCATCCACTGCGAGCGCGCAGGTTTGCAGCCAGGTCGGACACAGGGAGGCCGCGACGGTCAGCCGCTCGAATTGCTTCTCGGGTGAAATCCGGGTCTGGTTGATCGCGCGCATGCCGCTGGCAGTGGCACGGTCGAACTTGAACCAGACTTCGCCGTTCAGGGTGGCCATTTTTTTCAAACCCTCCTGCACGCGCGGCCGGTCGGCCAGGCTGCCATTGGTGATCAGCACCAGCTTGATTTTGTCGACAAGTTCAAAATCAGCCATCACCCGGCCAATCAGTTCGATCACCTGCGGGAACACCCTGGCGCTGGTGGGCTCGCCATTGCCCGACAGGGCGATATCGTTCAGGCGCCGGGCGTCCGCCGGCACCCGCGTTTGCATGAAGTCGCCGTGGAGTATGTCGGTGAGCATCGCCCGCAGCTCGGCCTCCAGTCGCACCAGATCAATCTCGGGTGCGGTGCCGCGCACTAGATCCGGCACCTGGCAATACACGCACGCCCAGTTGCAGGCGTTGTTGGGATTGAGGTTGACCCCCACCGACACGCCTCCCGCGCGGCGCGACACCACGGGATAGACATAGGTCATCCCCGCCGTGTCGCGGTTATGGTCTTCAGGGGTGAGTAACGTGGATTTTTTGATGATGGGCTCGCTTCAGGCCGCTTTTCTGCCATCACCCGCCTCGTAAGGCTGGATCAGCACATCGGCTGGCAGGCCAAGACCGGATGACAGATGGCGGATCATGTCCAGTGACAGGGGACGCACGCGATTGAGAATTTCCGCCACGCGTGCGCGGCTTCCAATATAAGGCTCCATATCCTTGCGCGTCAGGCCGCGTGCATCCATCACATGCAGCAGAAAAGCGATGGGGTCGGGGTCGGGGATGGCATGATGCCGGGCCTCGTAATTCTGGATCAACAGGCTGAGCACTTCCAGGCGGTCGGCCTCGGCGCTTTTCTCAGGGGCATCCCATAGCGCATCGGCTTCAGCCAGCGCCATTTTGTATTCTGCCTTGGTGCGGATTGGTTTCAGTTCCATCGTGTGGCCTTTCATATCGTGCTGGCATCGATGCGGTCATATTCCGCGTGGGTGCCGACAAAACGAATAAACATCATGCCCCGGTTGTAATGCACCGCAACCACCAGCCGGTAGTCATTGCCCTTGATATTAAAAATCACGCGGTTACCAGCCAGAAAACTGGCATTGCGATAGGCCGCCTTGATCTCTGCCGGTTTTTTCCAGTCAGCCCGGCTGGCTTCGGCGTACCAGGCCCGAAGCGGCATCTCGGCCTGCGGGTGCGTGTTCCAGAATGCCCGTAGCTGGTTGATCGCGATGATGCGCATGGCGCAATGTAGCACGCTCCCGTTATGGGAGCAAGCTGTGTTTATTGCATGGCTGACACGCTGAAATTGCGGTGTGAAGGATTGCGTATCGATGTGCTGCCGAGAGGGCGCCATGGCGTTGCTTCTGGCTGCCGGTTGATTTCAGTGTGCGGGCTGCACACGCATCGCTGAAGCCGGTTATCTGGCGGAAGCGGTGAGATTCGAACTCACGGAGGACTCACATCCTCGCCGGTTTTCAAG
>CAYGMS010000329.1:0-3097 GCA_964350905.1 uncultured Thiobacillus sp.
CCACCTCGCCCAGTTCAGGATTTTTCCAGCGCAGCAAGGCTTCCACACCGACAACCCGACCCGTGCGTGTTTCCAGCTGGGGCTGGTACACCAGATAAAATTCGGCCCGGAACAGTGCCTGGTGCAGGCGATTCTGCAGCAGTAAATGCTCATGCGTCTGAACGTTCATCTGTTGGTTGAAGAAACGAAAGGTATTGCGGCCGGCGCCTTTGGCGTTGTACATCGCCGCATCGGCCTTTTGCAGCAAGCTGTCAAAATCGTTGCCGTCATCTCTATAAATGGCAATGCCGATACTGCTGGCGGCATTGAGAATATGGCCATTGATCTCCACCGGTTCGGCCAGCTGGCCGAGAATGTCATTGGCAATCCGTTCCACCGTTTCCAGGTCCGGTACATTGTTCAGCAACAGAATGAATTCGTCTCCCCCCTGGCGGCTGATCGTGTCACTTTCACGCGTGCAGCGGGACAGGCGCGCCACGACTTCCAGCAACAGCTGGTCGCCTGCCGCATGCCCCAGTGTGTCGTTGACGACCTTGAAGTTATCCAGATCGAGATACAACATTGCCACCCGCGAACGTGCATGTTCGGACATGGCCAAGGCATGCTCGAAACGATCACGCAGCAATACGCGGTTAGGCAAACCGGTCAGCACATCGTGATGCGCCAAAAATTCAATGCGTTCCTCGGCTTGCCTGCGCTCGGTAATGTCGCGATCCACGCCCTGAAAGCCAATTAATTGCCCGGCATTGTCAAACTGGGGCGAGGCATTGGACTCAAAGGTGCGGTATTGGCCATTGCGGTGCCGCCAGCGCAGCACGACATTCGTCCATCCCTGCCTGCTAGTCGTGGCCGTATCGATTGTTTTCCGAAACAGCACCATGTCATCCGGATGCACCAGTCTCGTGCACTCCTGTGACAGAAATTCTTCGACGGTATAACCAATATTGTCTACGCCACGCTGGTTGCTGTAAGTGTGCTGATTTTGCGTATTGATGGCCCAGATCCAGTCAGCAGAGTGCTCGGCCATGGCACGGAATCTCGCCTCGCTTTCGCGTAGCGCCACCACTGAGGCACGATGGTCAATCACCATACCAAGATCAGTGGCCAGCTTTTCCAGCAGCATGACCTTGTCCGGGCCAAAGCTGTGTGGCTCGACGGCATACACGTTGAGCGCGCCCACAATGCGGCCTTGAAGCCGCAACGGTGTGGCAGCAGATGAACCGTATCCCTGTTCGCGTGCGCGCTCACGCCAGGGGGCAAACTGCGGGTTGTTCAGCGAGTCATCATTGATGACGGTGATGCCTGTTCGAATGGCGGTTGCGGTCGGGCCCTGGCTTTGCGGCGAACCATCGCAGCGGATATCCAGTTGGTCGAGGTAGCCCTGCACAAAACCGGCCTCGGCGACTGGCCGCACCGTCACGCCCGCTGCGTCCAGCATGCCGATCCAGGCCATACAAAACAGATCGTCCCGAATCAGTTCCAGACAGATGCGCGACATCAGTTCCGGATCGGGCAAATCAGCCATCAGCATCTCGTTCACGGCTGCAATCGTCTGCAGGAGCGAATTACGCCGTCGCATGACCAGAGTCTTGCGCTTTTCTTCGGTAATCTCGCGCAGACTGCCCACCATGCGCACCGGCTTGCCATGTACATCGCGCTCCACCACTTCGCCGCGATTCAGCACCCAGACCATGCGGCCATCGGCACGCGCAATGCGATGTTCATGTTCGAATGAGCCCAGGCCTGCCAGGCAGTCCTGGATGGCCTGCATCACCGTACCGCGCTCGTCATCGACCAGACAGTCAAATGCCTCTTGCCAGGTGTGCACGGCCTGCTGCGTATCCAGCCCCATCAGGTGCGCCCACTGGGCATTATGCCGAACCTGATCGCCGCGCAGGTCCCAATCCCACACGCCTTCGCCAATGATGGCCAGCACGTAGGCCTGTTCATCTCCCACCGGGATCGGCTTGTGGATGGCCTTGCTCGCTTTTTTGATTGCGGCGGGATCGTGCCCGCTGGCCAGCAACGCCTTGGCTGACTGACGCCGCTTGCGTGCCACGGCCAGTGAAACTTCCGGATACACCCCCAGCGCCAGGGTTTTACGCTTACCGGCAAAACGGTAATCCAGCCGCCAGTAGCGCGACCCGTCCGGTCGCAGCAGCAAATACATGCCACCGCCATCCGCCAGTTTGGTCGGTTTGTCTGCCGGCCTGGCCTGGCGGATGCGACTATCGGTTAAAGGAAAAGCAGAGCGTGCCATACAAGCTGAGATCACCATGTTTGAACTGCGTAAGCATAGGCGACAGATGCCGACATGTGTACCGTCAAAACATGCCCGTGAAACGGTATAAATGAACCAATGGTTTTGCGACGCAACTTCTATGCCTGGCTGATCCCACGGATCAGGGAAGCGCTGAACACCTCCACAACCTCATTCCCGCGAGCGCCGGAATCCAGCCAGATCAAGCATCGCGACCCCGGCCTGCGCCGGGTGATAACTTGTTCACGGGTTCCCTGGCTGCGCCCGGTTTACGGTAACGGAAAAGGTTTGGTACACGGAAAAAACTGCCGGATTAGGCCATGCTCTACCGAATCTGGCCATGCTGTTATCCTTACCTGTGCTGCCCGGACGTCTGTTTCACGCTTGGCGCTCCGCACCACGCGCAGAAAATGTGCATGACCGTCACTATTAAGGTGCCCTGCCATCCCCTTGATCAACCGTACCCCACACCCTGCTTATGGATAACCTGGCACAGCAATTCGATTTTTCCATTCTGACCGAGCCCTGGCTCCCTCAGGTTTTGATGGTGATTGCCGCCATCGTCGCAGTCAACGTCGTCGCTTATCATCTTCTGCGCAAGATTGAAAAGATCGCGTCGAGAACCGTCTCGGTCTGGGACGATGCCCTGATCGAGGCCACCCGCAAGCCGCTCACGCTGATCCTGTGGGTCACCGGCGCAAATTTCGCCATCCAGATCGTGCACCGTCACCTCGGCACGCCGGTGATGGATTTCGTCGTTCCCACCCGCGACACGATCATCATTATCGCGCTGGCCTGGTTTCTGTTGCGGCTCATCAGCCAGGCCGCGTGCAATAT
>CAYGMS010000330.1:0-3096 GCA_964350905.1 uncultured Thiobacillus sp.
AGTCGAAGCGGCGCATCCAGCGCTGGCCGCGCATGACCTGGCGCAGCGGTTCGATCGGGTAGACGCGAAAGCCGTACAGCGAATCGCCGATGCCCGCCCACAGGGTCTCCAGGTTGGCCCAGCCGTTGGAAATCTTGCGGCCCTGCACGCGCAGCGCGGGGGCGTCGGCATCGAATACCGGCTTGCCGAGGATCATCGCCGCGGGTGCCTGTTGCGACGTGGCCATGAAGGCCGGGATGAGGTCAGCCGGATGCTGGCCGTCGGAATCCATCGTCAGCGCGTGGGTAAAGCCCTGCTGCGCGGCCAGATCCAGACCGTGCAGCACAGCCGCACCCTTACCGCCGTTTTCCGGCAAAACCAGGACATTCAAATGAGGGTCGTTCGCCGCCATGTCCATCAGACCTGCGGCGGTGCCGTCGCTGCTGCCGTCCACCACCACCCACACCGGCGCCCACTGGGCGCGGGCGGCGCGCACCGTTGCGTAGACCTGGGGGCCGGGGTTATAGCTGGGGATCAGCACCAGGTGGCTGGCGGAAACGCTCATGTCGAATACCATCAGAGCCGGGGCGCACCGGACTCGGCGGCCTGCGGTGCGTCGGGCGGCAGGAAACGCGGGGCGTCGCGCAGTTCATCGATGAAATAGCGCTCCAGTTCCTCGGTAAAGGCCCCGGCTTTTTCCGGCGGCGCGAAACGGCGGCCGAGGCGGATGCGATAGGTGATCGGCATGCTCGGACGTTTGAATAAAGGCCAGCCTTTGCTGAGATAAGGCGAATCGGTCTCGATGAACACAGTCTGGATTGGCACGCGGGCCCGGCCGGCAATGAGCGCGGTAGTGCCCTTGCAGGCGTTGACCGGCCAGCGGGTGGTGCGGGTGCCTTCGGGAAAGATCAGCAGCTGGCTGCCATTATTCAGCTCGGCCACGGACTGCTTGATCATGCTCAACTGCGCGTCGTTGCGAATATAGCCGGCCAGGCGGGCGCCGGCACCGAGAAAAATGTTGTCGACAATATCGACCTTCATGATGCAGGCCATGTTGGGTAGGCGCGAGATGACCATGACTGCATCGAGCAGACAGGGGTGGTTGGGGGCGACGATCAGCGGGCCTTCGTTGCGCAGCGAGTCGAGTTCGCTGAGGTCGAAGCGGCACGCACCGATGAAAGACAGCGCGCCGAGGTAGAAGCGAAAGCCGCTGGTGATGGCCCAGCGCCCGAGCGGCTTGGCCCAGCGCTTGGGCAAGAGGTAATGGAGCGGCACGGACAGCGTCGACCAGGTCAGCGAAATCGCGCCGAGCAGTACCAGACCGAACCACAGTGCGAAATATTCGTAGAGCCGATGTAGCCAGCACCGCAGATTGCCGGGCAGCGAAGCCATCTGAGCGCTCACGCGCCAGTCTCCATCTGGACGGCGTGGCCACCTGAGGCCTCGATTTCGACCAGCAGGTCAGCACGGCAAACGTCGGCCTGAAGAAATACAACCGACACCGGGACGCCGATGAATTGCGATATTTCGCGGCGTACCGTGACCAGGCTTTCAGAATGGCGGATATAGACCTTATAGGTCAGCTGGTCGAGGCGGAAGTCGGCGTTCGGTGCCTGACGGTTGGCCTCGGCGACGATGGCCGCGATGTTGTGCAGGCATTCGCGCGTCTGCGCCGCGACATCGCCGTGATGCAGGGTTTGATGGCCGACGATGCTGGCGGTGCCCGAGATGAACAGCATGTCATGCCCGCCCAGGTTGACCAGCCCGGCGCGCGCGAAGGTCGGGCTGCGCGGCCCGTGCTGGCTGGGGTAATGGTAGGCACTGAGCTGGCGCGGATTCTCGACGCTGATCACGTTTGCTCGCGTCGCCAGAAAAGCAACGTGGAGGCTGCCGCCTGCAGAGCCGAGGGCGCAGGCGGCAGGCACCTTGTCAACGACCGAGCGGCCATGGACGAGGAAGGCATCCTGGCGACCGATATTGAACTGACGATAACGCTCCATGGCATGGCTTTCCTGGTTGATCGCGGGAAAGTAGTTCCAGGCGCGCAGGATGGTGTGATAGCCACGCGCGTCAAGCAGTTCAAATATGGCCCGGTAGGCGGCCTCGGTGGTCGCCTGCAGCGGCGAACGCGCATCAGGCGGCGCGGCCTCGTCCAGGCTCATGCAGCCATACAGCAGCGTGTCGCCCTCACGGTAACGGATGGGGCCATGGCGGCCGGACGCCAAGGGTTCCGTGCAATGCCATATTTCGCAGATGGCCTCCTCGCCAGCCGGCAGGCGCATGTCCACCGCCAGCAACGGCAGCACCCCGGCATTGAGCGCGAGGGCTGGATGGGAAAAGCAGGCGCCGCCCAGTACGCTACCCTGCCCGTCATCGGCCAGGCGGGAAAGTTGGGACGCAGGCAGGACCTCAAGCCGCAGAATCGCTTCCGCAGACATCATGGGCTACCCATTGCGTCCGGCGCTTCTGCATAACGGACATTTATCTTGCGCTGCTTCCACGCTCTGAATGTGCGTTTCATATTGATTACGGAAGCGATGTAATAAATGGTCTTCAAGATGCGCAGCGAGCGCCAGATGGGCGTTTTCCCATAGATATCGCCAGCCAGCACCGATAGCAGCGCTTCCTGAACGCGGAAGACATTGCTCGGCGACATGAACAGATCACGCATGGTGGGATTGGTGATGCGGTAGATGAACCAGGAGAACTCCTTTGGCCCATGCTTCATCGTCTTGTCGAATTGCTTGAGTGCAGTCGCCGCTTTTTCCGGCTGACGCAGACAAGTGTCGACCGCCTCGGCACCCACGAACGCGCTCTTCATCGCCATCATCACGCCGGATGAAAAGACAGGGTCAATGAAGGCATAAGCGTCGCCCAACAACAAATAGTTGCTGCCGTGACTGTGGTCGCAGCTATAGGAAAAGTTGCCGGTGGCTTCCACCTCCGAGACGAGTTCGGCGCCTTTCAGCCGCGCTGCCAGAACGGGACACGTGGCGATGAGGTCGAGGAAAAAATCGCGCACCGGTTTCTGGCGGGTTCTCAGGTGAGCCGGCCAGATCACCGCGCCGACGCTGGTGGCGCCGTCAGCGAGCGGGATGAACCAGAACCAGCCGTGCT
>CAYGMS010000331.1:0-3088 GCA_964350905.1 uncultured Thiobacillus sp.
GAAAACGGAGCTGACCTTTGGCGCGACTACCTTTTGGCCCGCACTTTGGATACCGCTGGCTTGGGCTCGGTTGCTGTTCCAGGATGGTATTCGCCGGAGATCGTGATTCAGTTCGTTGTTGAGAAATTTCCCCCAAGTGTTGTGGCGGTTTGGAACCGAGATCTTGCTCTGATTTTTCAAGCGCCAGTCTATGCACTTGTGCTGATGTCATTAGCTTTCCTGGTCTTTTTTGACAGGCGGGACTGACATGCAAATTAAGTTCCTCCTTTTGCTGATTTCCTTGCTGTCGTTCTGGCTGTTGGCTTGGTGGTTCGCGCGCTCGCGCAATGCCGCAGACGGCGTGAGCTGGTTAGATTCAGGTTTCCATGAAGGAACGTTCCGCCGCGTCGTCTTGTGTGGTGTGTTCGGTGCGGCCATCGGGCAGATTCTGGAACCAGCGACTATGCTCCCCACGGGCGCAGCTGGTGCTTTATTTGGGCTGTGGATCTCCCGTAAGGAAACACACTACGCTGTCAAAAGTGGCGCATCTGACGTGCTGCAAGATGTCAGCAAGATACACGCGCTCGCTGCGCCTTTCGATCCCGCTCCATATATCAAAAAAGCCCGCAAGGCTGGCCGAGACGAGGTTTTCTTGGGGCTCGATCATAGCCGGAGGCCCATCTTGTTCCCACGTACGAAGCTGGATAAAAACCATGTCGAGATATTGGGTGAAAGTGGTGTCGGTAAATCCTCGCTGGCCGGCGTGCTGCTAACGCAGCTCGCGGCGGCTGGTGAATGTGTGATTGTGATTGATCCAAAGGCCGACCGTATGCTGCCGGGCGTGCTCGCTCGTGCAAGTAGTGAATATGGGTTCCCCGTCACGAACATTGACCTGCGATTCGGTAAGCCACCGCAGTTGAACCCATTCCTCAATGCGCGTCGCGATCAAGTTGAGGAGCTGTTGCAGGTCGCCCTGGAGCTTGGGAAAACAGGTTCTGGCGCAGTGGATTTCTATCGTGGAAAAGACCGCGAGGCTACAGGCTACATGGCCGCGGCTTTCGCAGATGGCGAAACTTCGATGCCTGAGTTGCTCGAAAAGGCTGCCGATGATGAGCGTGTTACTCAAAATGAAAACCTGTGGCGTGAATTCCGGCAAATTGCACGCGTGCCAGCTTTCAATGTGCACCAGGGGCAGGGCGGACACGACCTCGAAAAACTCATTCAGCGCGGCGGCGTGATCTACATTACCGGCTCGACGACGCGGCTCGAAGTGCAAGCCGGGCAGAAACTTATTCTTCAGCGCGTTATGCAAATCCTCGACGAACGTTGTGACCAGTCTCAGTCTGTCGCAATTTTTCTCGACGAACTGAAATACATCCTGTCGCCAGCGGCCTTACGTGCTGCGGGTACGATCCGAGATCGGAATGTTCACCTGCTTTTCGCCCACCAGTCTATTGGTGACTTGTCGGACTGCCCGGGGCTCGACCCCATGGCCGTGCGAGGCGCGATCTGGGGCAATTCCGGTATCAAAATCGCGTACAAGATGCTTGATGCCGAGACTGCGCGTGAACTGTCTCTCATATCCGGCGACCGTGCGGTTTTGGAGACGCGAACGACCGAAAATGATGATGGCGTAAGCGTGGCGCAGAGCATCGGCAAGGCTAGTCACATGCCAGCACATATCTTCACGCACCTGCCGAAGCCGGCGGGGGAAGAAGCGAGTGTTGGTGTCGTCATTGGTGACGGGCCGGCGTATTTTCTATCTACGCGCTGGCTGGAAGCTGGGCCACCGCCTGAGCCAATCTCGGCCCCGCCTCGGCTTACTGAGCCTGCGGCCACTGCGCCAGATGAACCCGACTACGTGGCCATCGAAGCTGCTCCGGTTGATGGGCGCAGCAGCTGCGCGCGCGAAACTGATTTCGACGACTTTCTAAGGTGAGAAGCGTAGACATGCCTCTCATTCCCCACTCACACGCCGAACGTCTCGCTGCCCAGGATGCAAAGCGCCGTCGCCTGCTGGCTTGGTTGCGGCTGGAGCTCTGGACGCCGATTGATATCGCAGGTGACGTCATGGGAGTGCGTGACCGCCGCACCATCCGGACAACACTTGCCGCAATGGCGCGCGACGGTCTGGTAACGCTCGACAGCATCGAAATCCCGTTCGGCAGTCTTCGGTTAGTTGGCATCACGATGGATGGGCAAAGTGCCGCAGCCGGCACGGAACACGCGCTAATCGGCAAGACCTATGAGCGCGGACGCATTGGTCTCACTGTGCTCGGCCATAGCATCGACCTGCAACGCCTGAAGCTTGCCTGTCTGCGAGCGGGATGGAAAAACTGGGTGCGGCCGGATCTTGAAAAATGGGGCAAGCATCACCGCCCAGATGCAGTCGCCGTCATGCCGGATGGCACGCCTGTGGCCATTGAATGCGAACGCACAATGAAGACGGCAAAGCGTTACAAAGCCGTCGTCGCAAATCACCTGAGTGCGTTGAAGAAAAATGCATACAGGCATGTGATTTATACCAGCCCGACGCCGGAAAAGGCATGCAACGTCGAGCGCCTGTTACGCAGCCTGCCGCCGCTCGTTGTTGCCGGAGAAAAGGTCTTGCCAACTCCGGTGATCGATTCCAGTTTTTCGTTCGTCACATTCGAACACCTGCCCACCCTCAAGCTGAAAGGAAGCTGACCAGCATGATCACCGTACAAAAAATAAACGACTTGGCGAAGAAGATGAAATCTGCGCCAAAGATCGAAAACCAAAACCGCAGGGTTGCCAAGGACGAAGCCTTGCAAAAGCTTCTGCCCGCCATGAAAGCCATGCACGCGAACGGCTACGACGCCGAGCAGATCGCCGCCACCCTCGCCGACGCCGGCCTGAAGGTTACCGCGCGTACTGTTGCACGCATGCTGCGCGGCAAATCCGAATCCCGCCGACAGGCGGAACAAGGCGCGTAGCGCCGCATTTGCCGGCTTACCCGCGCAGCCCGCCGACAGTCGGGCGGATACCACCCTGGCTGGTTCCTGGAACTGCTGCGGTGGTTTTTTTGCGCCCAATGCGCTGAAAAGCGGCAGCTTTAATTGCCCCAGTGAATTGCGCAGTGTGATTC
>CAYGMS010000332.1:0-3084 GCA_964350905.1 uncultured Thiobacillus sp.
GCCTGAAGACCTGGCGATTCGCATCGAGTCGGCAACGGGTCTGCGCGCGCGCACGTCGGCAGACTTTAAATCCGATACCGTTCACTGGTTTCTGGTCAACTCCGAAGATGTAGGGGATATCGCAGCGATGCTTACACTGGCCATGTCAGTCGGCTTTGGCGTAACCGGGGTCATGCTCTACATGTTCACCAACGAAAACCTGCGCAATTATGCTGTGCTAACTGCGATGGGTGCCACGCCACGACTGCTTTTGACGATGGTGTTTGCGCAGGCAGGCGTATGCGGGCTCATTGGAACCGGTCTCGGACTGGGCCTTAGCGCCATTATTGGGCAGTTGGCAATCATGGCCGGATTTCCGTTTCGCATGATGTGGTTCACGCCTTTACTCGGCGCAGTGACTGTTGTGCTGGTTAGTGTGGTTGCCGCTGCGTTAAGCGTCCGCCCTGTATTGAAGCTTGAGCCAAGCCTGGTATTTTCGGGGCGTTGAGGAGCCGTTACGAATTCATCCTGAGTAAACTCCCTGATGTCGCCTACCCATTATGAGCATCTGGTGGTAGTCGAAGGCATGATTGGCGCAGCCTTTTTAGAGCTTACGACCCATGTTGCAAGATGAAATAAGGGTAGGCTATCTATGAAGGCATGTCCTGTACTGTGTGCAGCGGAAACCCCAAAGGGACTCGATTTTGACTACTGTTGTTACTGAAATCGTTTCTGACTCCAGGGCAGGCAACAAGCAATAGTGGACATTGCCAGCTTCAGCGGATTGATCGCCTGGATTGCCCGACATCCTGAGTGGGCCTATGCGGTCATTTTTCTCGCCGCGTTCACCGAGTCTCTCGCGGTCGTGGGGCTGTTCGTCCCCGGTGCGCTCATCATGTTTGGCGTCGGCGCCATCGTAGCGGTTGGCTCGCTGGACCTGTGGGCCACATTGGCGTGGGCAGCCGCTGGCGCGATTGCCGGTGACGCCAGCAGTTACTGGCTGGGGCGTCACTACCGTGATGAACTGCGCAATCGCTGGCCCTTCATCCGTTATCCGAAACTACTGGAAAAAGGCACCGCGTTCTTTCATCGGCACGGCGGCATGAGCATCTTCCTGGGGCGTTTCGTCGGACCGGTGCGCCCCGTGATTCCGACGGTGGCGGGCATGCTCGGCATGACTCCGGCACGCTTCTACGCGGCCAACATCCTGTCTGCGCTCGGCTGGGCGCCGACCTATATCCTGCCGGGTGTCGTCTTCGGCGCCTCATTGGGTTTGGCGGGGGCGGTGGCCACACGCCTCGCTTTGATTCTCGTGCTGCTATTGATCCTGGCCTGGAGCAGCATTTGGATCGTCAGCCGCAGCGTGATCTGGCTGCAACCGCGCGCCGAATACGGCTTGGGTCAGCTTCAGGCCTGGGCGGGCAGGGCGCTGCCGGCAAGAACCTGGTCGTTGCGCGGCATGGTCGCTTCGCTGCTCGATCCGGCGCGTCCCGAATCCCGCGCCTTGCTGGTGTTCGCGGCGGTATTGATTGCCGCCGCCTGGATGTTCTTCGGAATTATCGAGGATGTGCTTACCGGCGATCCGCTGGTGGTGGTCGACAAGACGGTCTATCACCTGCTGCAAGGGCTGCGCACGCCCTTGGGCGACAGCGTCATGATCGCGCTCACCGAATTGGGCGATGCCGCGGTGACGCTGCCGGTGATTACGGCAGTGCTGCTATGGCTGGCGTGGAAACGCGCCTGGCGGCCGGCTGCCTACTGGCTCGCCGCAGCGAGTTTTGGCGCCGTGCTCACCGTGATTCTCAAAGCGGGATTCGGCCTGCCGCGCCCGCTGCCTTTGTACGATGGCTCGGTCGCGTTCGGCTTCCCCAGCGGCCATGCGGCCATGAGCATCGTCATCTTCGGTTTTCTGGCGGTGCTCACCGCGCGCGAATTGTCCTTGCGCGGACAACTCGTGGTGTTCAGCGTCATGGCCTTGCTCGCGGGCCTGATCGCTTTCTCGCGCCTCTACCTGGGTGCGCACTGGCTGTCCGACGTGCTGGGCGGCTTAAGCTTCGGCGTGGCATGGGTAGCGCTGCTGGGCATCGCGTATTGGCGTCGTCCGGCGCCTGCGGTTTCGGCGCGCGGTCTGCTGGCCGTGGCGGCTATTGCGCTCATTGTGGGCGCGGGCGTTCATGCCACGACCCAGCGTGACGCCGACATCGCACGCTACGCAGTTCAGTGTCCATCCACGCTGATTGTCCAGCAGGACTGGTGGACCCAGGGCTGGCAAATCCTGCCGGCCTGGCGCATCGACATCGAGGGCGAATACGAGCAGCCGCTTACCGTTCAGTGGGCTGGATCGATCGAATTCCTGCGCGCCAGATTGATGGCGCAAGGGTGGCGGGAGGCGGTGCCCCTAACCGGCAAAAGCCTGCTGCTTTGGCTCGACACCCGTCGACCGGCCATGCAATTGCCGCTACTGCCGCGTGTTCATGATGGCCGCGACGAAACACTGGCTTTGATCTACCCGGTCAAGGGCAAGCCAGACCAGCGCCTGGTGCTGCGCTTGTGGCCAACAGAGAAAATGTTGCAGGCACCACGCACACCCATATGGGTCGGGACAGTGGCAGAAGAAAGAATCAGCCGCCCACTGGCCTGGTTTAACCTGCCGCAAGACGGCCAGGATTTCAATGCGCCGCGCCGGGTTTTGCTTGAGAGTCTTGCAGGCTTGCAGGCACGACTTGTCAACCGTAACGGCGCGTCTGTGTCGGCTGGCGAAGAAACTGTGTGGGATAAAGGCGTATTACTGATCTATCAACCGGAATGAATGACATGAAGAATAAAGCGATGCGACAACGATTCGGTTTTGCCTGGGCGGGCATCGCCGCGGCGTGGCGAAACGAGCGGAGTTTTCGTATCCAGACGGCCTTCGCCATCGCGCTGCCGGTTGCGCTTCTGCTGCTGCGGGTGTCTGCCGTATGGTGGGCGATATGCCTGATCATCGCCTTGCTGGTGCTGGCGGCGGAGCTATTCAATACGGCGCTGGAGTCGCTCATCGACCATTTGCCTCCCGAGATTCACCCCGCGATCAAAATCGCCAAGGACTGCGCGGCAGGCGCGGTT
>CAYGMS010000333.1:0-3082 GCA_964350905.1 uncultured Thiobacillus sp.
GGGAAAATGATGGATGCAGCCGAGGCACAACGGAAGCAGATGGAAGAGGCGGCGCAGCAATAGCTGCATGTATCTATTGATTATTTGGACAACCGCTTTACGCGTTTGATCAAGTTATTAGCGGTCAGCCCATCAAATACGCCTATCATCACACTAGGTGTCGGATTTCTTTACACACCCAACCTGGCGATCGCGAACAATGCCAATAAAAACAATGTACTAATTTTACGGCACACTAATTGCTTAATTTTTAGCGATTCTGGTAGTTAGACTTAAACTAATAAACTAATAAACTACTTATTCGATATTCTGGAGAGAAGACAAATGAAATCACAAGCACTGGCTTTGGTCGCGGGTCTGGCAATGACGGGAAGCTCGTACGCAACCATCCTCCCCTCCTTATACACGGGCCACATCACAGGAAACATAAGCACAAGCAGTTTTGGTGTCGGAGAAACATATATTAATACCTTCTCAGTGATATCCGCTGGCGCGATCGATCACAATCTGAAGTTCAACATCAACACGAATCTATATGCAAGCTCTGGTGTCTTCAACATCCCTCTTGATTTTTCGTACGGCTCCTTCACCATAACTATTTTCGACATTACGGGTCTCAGCGCCGAGATTTTTGACAGCAACAACGCCTCCTACGTAACCTTCGCACAACTAGGCACTAACCCAGGGCATCTGACTCTCCCGGGCAACTCCTACTTTGCTGCGGGCGATTACACACTCACGATCAAAGGCAACGCGACAGGCGTTGTTGGTGGCGGATATACCATCGCTGCCGTCACCGCTCCGATCCCGGAACCCGAAACCTGGGCGATGCTGCTGGTGGGTCTGGGACTGGTCGGACTGCGGTTGCGTCAGAAGAACACCGCTTCCAGGCAAGCAGCCATCGTCTAAGTCGGTTTTCTTTACACGCTCAAACGCCGGCTTTGCCGGCGTTTTTTATTCCTGTTTCGACACTGCCACCACATTGGAGCAGGACTCCATCCGTAATTCTCGCAGAACCCATACGGGCACTTATGGCTCGGCAATCAGCCTCTGCACCACCGCCCCGGCCAGCATCAAGCCAAACAACGGCGGCATGTAACTGATGGTTCCGTTGACCGCGCGATCACGGCCACGTCCTTCCACCGGTTGCGGCGGCAGCGGCGCACGTCCTGGCTCATCGGAAAACACGGTCAGCACACCTTTTGGTATTCCCCGCTTGCGTAACCGCTTGCGCATCACCGAGGCCAGCGGGCACATCGAGGTCCTGGCGATATCGGCGATCTGGATCCGGGTGGGATCGAGCTTGTTGCCCGCTCCCATGCTGGAGGCGACCCGCAAGCCCCGTTCGACGCTGCTGGCGACCAGCGCAACCTTGCAGTTGAGCGAGTCGATACAGTCGATCACGTAGTCAACGTCACCCGGCACGATGTCCGCCACGGTTTCGGGAATCAGGAATTCACGGATCACTGTCAGTTCACACGCCGGATTGATATCGCGAATCCGTCCTGCCATCAGTTCGGCTTTCGATAGTCCCACCGTGGACAACAAGGCCGGCAACTGGCGGTTGATATTGGATACCGCGACCACATCGTGGTCGATCAGCGTCAATCGTCCCACACCCGCACGTGCCAGCGCCTCGGCACAGTACGAGCCCACGCCCCCCAACCCGGCTACCAGCACATGTGCGCTGGCAAGCCTTGCCTGTTCGCTGCTATCGAGCAAAATCCCGGTGCGTTCAAATTGCGGCGGCAGTGCTGCATCCACACGATCTTTCACGGGACTCATCCCGTAGAAAGTCGGCGTCTCCTGGTGAGGCATCGGCTAGAATCCCTTCATGGTTAAATGGCTGGTAACACTCGTTCTGGCGTTGATGATTCTGGGACTGCTCACACCCTGGCTCCAGCGGCTGGGTTTAGGTCGCTTACCCGGCGACGTCAGGATCAAAAACAAACGCGGGCTATTTTACTTCCCCTTTACCAGCGTGATTTTAATGTCGCTGGCCCTTTCGCTACTTGCCTATTTACTGGGTCGATGAACAAAGCATTTGTCAAGGAAACCGACGCCCCGGATGACGATGAAGAGCCCGTTGCCGCGCCGACTCTGCCTGCCGGGTCAAAGAACTACATGACACCTGCGGGTTACGCACAACTCGACGCCGAGTTTAACCAGCTTTGGAAAGTTGAACGCCCCAAACTGGTGGAAACGATTTCCTGGGCAGCCAGCAACGGCGACCGCTCGGAAAATGGCGACTACATCTACGGCAAGAAGCGTCTGCGCGAGGTCGATCGCCGCATTCGTTTCCTGTCCAAGCGCCTGGAACATGCTGAAGTCGTTGACCCGGCCACGCGCGAAGCAACCGACCAGGTATTCTTCGGCGCCACCGTCACCATCGCGGATAGCGACGGCAATGAATCCACCTACGCCATCGTCGGACTCGATGAAGCCGATGCCGGACGCGGTCGCATTGCCTGGATTTCACCGATGGCACATGCACTGCTCAGGGCACGCGAAGGCGACATCGTGCACGTCCAGACACCTGAAGGCCGGCGCGAAGTGGAAATTATCGAAGTACGCTATCAGGCCATCGATTAAGCACACTGTGACAAAATGACGGTTGCTGTGGCCTGCATTCAAGCGATGCACCACGCCATGCACCTGACTATTCGATTATCACGAGGTAAGCCATGCACCCCATCCCGCTCGGTTTGAGCCTGATCATCGTCGCCACGCTCTCTGCCTGTGGCGACTCATCCACTTCCGGCGACAAGGCTCAGACAGGCCCAGCGACCGTTTCCGCGCCCGGCCCCTGGGATACCCTGGCCGCGCTGCCACCTGAAGACCAGCCTTACGGCCTGGACGTCTATACGGAAAAATGTCTGAGCTGCCACGGCAATCTGGGACAGGGGGTCGACAAGAACCCGCCGATCAAAGGGCTGACGTCCACCACCCTGCAGTTGAAACTCACCGAGTACCGTGCCGCCAAGGCTCAGGGAAAGACGGATTTGAGCGATGCGGAAATTGCCGCAGTTGCGATCTACGCCGGGGAGTAAATTTGCGCCTGGTGCTGCATTTCAGTGCGGCA
>CAYGMS010000334.1:0-3062 GCA_964350905.1 uncultured Thiobacillus sp.
GCCCCGCACCCTGCCCCGCCCCCTGTTTATCAGCGGCAGTATTCAGGGGATCGCTATCCCCAGCATGTGGAGCGGCAGCGTGAGCTTCAACAGGAGAAATATCGTTACCAGCCGCATGACCCTGTCGTGCGGCAACATTATCAGGAACGGGGCAAGGACCAGGGTAAGAGTCAGGACCGGAGTAAGCAGGACCGGGGTCAGGGCAAGGGCCACAATAAGTAATGCTGGCCAAGCCGATTTTCGTCAGCGCGGGCGCCAGATCGGCTGTTTGCTTTGTCCATCGTTGCCGCGTCAGGACAAGCCTCCACCGGCATCACTGACGGCGACACCCGGCAGTCGTTAGGGCTACCGGGGCCGGCTGCCGGCCATTCCCAATCATTCAATGTCGCGTGCGCCTGGTCAAAACACCCTATGCAGAAACAGGTTTAATTGAATTGTCATAAACACGTGAAGGGGTGCCGCCAGAATGAGCACAAGCTTGGATCGGCCAATGTCAAAATCACTTAAAACCATCAGCTTTGTCATCGGCGGGTTCGTCGGGCTACTCGTTCTCGCCGCAATCGCCTTGTTTGTTTTTCTGAACACCAATGCCTTCAAGCCCCGGTTTGAGGCGGCCGTCTCGGAAGTATTCGGGATGGAAGTCAAGGTCGACGGCCATTTGGGTGTCGGCTTTTTCCCCAGGCTTCAGGTCACCCTGAACGATGTCCACATCCGTAACCGGGGGACAGAGCTCGCCAGCGCAAGGCAGGCGAGGATTGGCGTTGATTTCGTCCCGCTGCTCCGCAAGGAGGTCCGGATCGAGCAGATCACGCTGGATCATCCGAGCATATCGATCGAGAAGGATCGCGATGGCAGGTTCAACTTCGAAAAATCGGCGGCGGCCCAGGAAGTATTGGCTGACCTGAACCTGGCAAAAATATCCCTTTCGGACGGGACGTTCCGCTACGCGGACAAACAGTCCGGGGCCGGATTCGAGGTCGCTGATTGCAGCCTGGACGTGAGCCACCTGCAGCTTGCAGGCCGGGGCCACCCGGGCCTCATGAAGCGGCTTTCCTTCGCGGCGGAACTGGACTGCGGGGCGGTTCGGATCCAGGACTACGCTGCATCCGATTTGCGCTTTTCGCTTGTCGGGCAGCGCGGGGTCTTCGACCTCAAGCCGCTCACGATGCATGTCTTTGATGGGCAAGGCTCGGGGACTATTCAGGCGGACTTTACGGGTGAAACGCCCCGCTACCAGCTTCGCTATGCCCTTTCCAAATTCCGCATCGAAACGTTCCTGAAGAACCAGTCGCCGCAGCAGTCTGCAGAAGGGCCGATGGATTTCTCGGCAACCCTGACGATGCAGGGAGAGAGCATGCATAGGCTGAGACAGACTGCTGCAGGGCAGATCTCGCTGCGCGGCAAGAACCTCATTCTCAATGGCCGCAACCTCGATCAGGCGTTCGCCCGGTTTGAATCCAGCCAGAGTTTCAACCTTGTGGATGTGGGTGCCTTCTTCTTTGCCGGCCCGGTTGGCCTGGCGGTCACCAAGGGGTACAACTTTGCGAGCATCCTGCAAGGATCGGAGGGCCGCAGCGAGATCCGGACGCTCGTCTCGGACTGGAAAGTCGAGCGCGGCGTGGCGCAGTCGCAGGACGTGGCCATGGCGACAGACCAGAACCGGGTCGCGCTCCAGGGCAGGCTTGATTTCGTCAACAAGCGGTTTGAACACGTGACCGTGGCGTTGATCGACGCCAAGGGCTGCATCAGGGCGCAGCAAAAAATCCATGGTTCTTTCCAGAAACCGGTGGTGGAAAAGCCCAATGCGCTGAAGGCCATTAGCGGACCGGTGCTGGAGTTGCTCAAGCAGGCAAAGAGCCTCTTTCCGGGCGGCGGGTGCGAAGTGTTCTACGCCGGTTCGGTCGCGTCACCGAAATAAGAGGCTTGCGACGGATCGCACAGCATCATGCCTATCTATTGGACACCATGAATATCATCGACAAGCCAGATGCCGTACCCCGGGACTCCGAGTCTCAGGGCGACATGGAAGAACCCACCGCTAGCGTCGCAGAGACGGTCACGTCGATCGCATCCTTGCCTGCTGTCCGTGTGCAGGCTGACGTACGCAACCTTTCTCTTACGGTACTCACTGTGCTGGCTGTCATCTTCGCATTGCACTGGGGGCGTGCGTTTTTTATCCCCCTGATGCTGGGCGTCATCATCAGCTATGCTCTGTCCCCCCTCGTCAATCGGATGCAAAAATGGCGAATTCCCCGTGCCATCGGGGCTGCCGTGTTGTTGGTCGGCATCGTGGGGGGAACGGGTTCTCTGGTCTATTCGCTCAGCGACGATGCCGTCCAGCTGATCGAAACCTTGCCTGACGCCGCAAAAAAATTCCGCAAGACACTGCGCAAGGAGTGGGGGACGTCCAGCGGCTCGATGGAGAAAATGCAAAAGGCGGCAGGCCAACTTGAAAGCGCGGCGAATGAAACGATCACCCCGACCGCCACTGCCCCGAGAGGGGTGACCCGGGTGCTTATCGAAAAGCCCAAGCTGAATATCACGGACCATCTCTGGACCGGAACAATGGGTGCGGCCGTATTTGCCGGGCAAGCAGTGATGGTGTTGTTCCTGACCTATTTCCTGCTGGTTTCGGGTGACACGTTTCGTCGCAAGCTGGCCAGGATCAGCGGCCCCACCCTAAGCAAGAAAAAAATCACCCTCCATGTGCTGGACGAAATCACCACCCAGATTCAGCGTTATCTGCTGGTGCAGATATTCACCAGCATTCTGGTGGGGGTGGCGACCTGGCTCGCGTTTCTCTGGATAGGCCTGGAGCACGCAGCGATTTGGGGCATCGTATCCGGCGTGTTCAACATGATTCCCTATCTCGGCCCGGTCATCGTTACCGGGGGCACGGGGCTGGTTGGCTTTCTTCAATTCGGAACAGTGGGCATGGCGCTCGCGGTCGCCGGCATTTCGCTGGCCATCACCAGCCTGGAAGGATATTTGCTGACGCCATGGCTGACCGGCCGGGCAAGCCGGTTGAATGCAGTGATGGTTTTTGTGGGGGTACTGTTTTG
>CAYGMS010000335.1:0-3049 GCA_964350905.1 uncultured Thiobacillus sp.
GTCGGTGCGGTCGCGCATGATGGTCGAATAAAAGTCGATCTTTCCTGACTCGTCACGATGCGCCAGGATGACCTGGTGGACCGGAATTTCACGCCCGGACGCATTCAGCACTGCCGTTTCACCCGCCCACACGCCTGCGCGCGCGGCTTCGGGCAAACCTGTATCCCGAATTGTGCGGAATGCCCACTCTGGATGATTGTCAAAAATTGAGCCGAGAGCATCATCAGGCGACAAGCCACAACCTCTTGCCTGGCGTAGCGCCCGGTTGTTATAGAACACGCGTCCCTGTTCATCCGCCATGCCGACAAAATCGGTGGTCGCCTCCAGAATGGCGGCCAGTCGCGAGTGGGCCTTTTCTGCCTTTTTGCGCTTGGTGATATCGAGATGCGACACCACGCAGCCCCGGGTGTCCGGCAAGGGCGAAGCATGCATCAGGAACCAGCGCTCGACAGCAGGACCATGACAGGGGTATTCCAGTTCAAACTGGGCTTCGTTTCCGGCCAATACCGCATTCAGGCCGTCCAGGGCCGCCGCCGCATGGCTGTCACCACACCCAGAACCGGCGCGCACGGCCGCCAGATAATTCACCCCCACCCCGTAATCCTCAGCCTTTCCGCCATTCGCGCTGGCGAAGCGTGTCCAGGCCTGGTTGACCGCGACAATCACGCCCTGCCTGTCCAGTACCGCGATATGCGATGTCAAAGCATCCAGCACATCTGTCTGCCAGCCCGCCTGACGGGAAGCATTTCCTGCGTCACGCCTGTCAGCCGTCTCTTCACTGGCTTGGGTGTCTGCAGGCATCACGCTGTCTTGTTCGATCTTGGCCATTGCTGTTTCCCTCGATTGCCGGACCGGGTGGAAGCAATGGGGCAACCATCATCCGGAGACAGGAGCATGCCGGATGGAATCACTCGCAAGCCCCCTGCTCAGAGAACGGCAGCAGAACCAAAAACTAAAATTATTCCAGGCCTCGCTGGCTGTCCTGGGCAGCCTGGCTGGCCTCGGCCAGGATGGTTTCGCCATCGGGTGTGTCCAGTTGCAGACGGCGCATGACCGCAGGTGCAACCGCCAGACTGCCTCCATTCAGCGCCGCGCTGCCGACCACCCAGGCGACATGCACCAGGTCGGTGAACTCATTGGCCGGTTGGTCAGGTGGTTGAGGGTGCCGGCGGATGGCGCTCTGGATGGCCACGGGAAAACGCCAGTCGGCCGCGATATCGGCCCCAAGTTCACAGTGATCAAAACCGAAGATCTCTCGTTCTTTCAGTAGTTGGGCATTAGTGTCCACCTCTGGCTCGCTGGCCAGCACCTGCCAGCTGTCCGCTGCAAAATGCCCCAGCAGCAAGGCACCGAGGTTATGCAACAGCCCCGCGGTGAAAGCCATGTTCTGGTCACGCTTCAGGGACTTCGCCAGGGACCGCGCCGCCGCCGCGGTAGCCAGGCTGTGTGCAATGGCTTTGCCATCGGAGAAGGCGCCGATCAGGCCGGCTGACAGCACCACACTGCGCAAACTGCTGAATCCCAGAATCAGCACCGCTTCCCGCAGCGACCCGACCTGCTGGGGCAAGCCGTAGAAAGGGGAATTCGCCAGACGCAACACGCGCGCAGCCAGGATCGGATCCTGAGCCACCATGTCGGAAAGTTCGTTGACGTCTAACGCATCATCATTCAGGCGCGGCAAGATGGCTTGCATCGCCGGAGAAAGCGTGGACAGCCGGCTCAGGCCGGCGCGGATTTCAGCACGTGTGGGTGAGCTCACTGTGATTTTTCCGGATCGATATGTTGCATGACCAGTGCGGTTCCCATCGCCACAGAAGCCGTTCCAAGCGGGTAGCGCCAGAAACGCACATTCCGTCCATCCGCCAGGCTTGCGTGTCCGACTTCGCCCTCGCCCGGCCCGGCTTCAAGCAAGCATGCAGGCAAGACATCGGTGGCCAGTTCTCCAAGCCTTGCGGGGGAAACATCCAGCTGGCTCTCGGCAGCCTGGTTCACCATGACCAGATAGCCATCCGGGTCGATACCCAGCACCGGCATGGGCAGATGCGCCAGGATTTCCTGCGATGCGCGCAGGATATGCAGATTGCGCAAGGCTTCCCGCGTCTTGTCGGCTACCCGCTCCTCCAGTTCGTGGTTCCAGCGCGTCAGGGCTTCGTTGGCTTCCAGCAGCGCGGCATTGAGGCGGGTGTTTTCCCGCGTCACCCGATACAACTGGAACGCCTCGCGTACGGTTTCGCGCATCGCATCGTCATCCCACGGTTTGGTGAGAAATTTGTGGATGGCGCCCTGGTTCACCGAGTCCGTCACGCTGGTCAGTTCGGTATACCCGCTCAGCATGATGCGCACGGTATCCGGCCAGTTCTCCCGGGCCTTGCTGAGAAACTGCACCCCGGTCATGTTGGGCATGCGCTGGTCCGAGATGATCACGCCTATTTCATGCTCGGCCAGTATCCCCAGTGCCGCGCTGCCGCTCTCTGCACGCAGCACCTGATAGCCATCACGGCGAAACAGCCGCGTCAGCGCGGAAAGTATGTTGACTTCGTCATCGACAACCAGCAGGGTGTCGGTGACGGTGTCAATAGGGTCGGACATAGGCGTTTTTCCATAAATGTCACGAGATCATCCGCCGGCATCGGCCGGCCAAGCAGGTAACCCTGCGCCAAGTTGCATTTTAAACCACGCAAATAGCCCCTTGGGGAACCCTGGCCACCCCCTTCACCAGGGTGATGACAGCGGCCGCAATGAAGGCGCTGTCATGGTCGCTCTCGATATCTGCCACAAAGGAAGGGGCAATCTTGAGCGCATCCAGTGGAAAACGCTTAAGGTAGCTCATACCTGAATGACCGGTACCGAGATCGTCCGCCGCTAGCCTGCAAAAAAGCCTCGGCATGCCAACGCCGCAGCCTGATCTGTATCCGTCATTGAAATAAGATCATGTCATCCTAATATAAGCAACAGACATTTTCTTCAATCGCATAGAGGCTGGAGGTCTGATGGCCGCACTCAAGCAGTCCCAACTCGAGCAGCTTGTCATGGGTTTGAAAAAGAATTA
>CAYGMS010000336.1:0-3046 GCA_964350905.1 uncultured Thiobacillus sp.
CCCCCATCGAGGGGCCCGGGTATTTCACCACGTTTCTGGATCGCCACGATATCCCCTGGTAGCTGGTACGTGTTGACGCCAGTGATGTGGTCCCCGACAAGCTTAACGGCGTTTCCGGCCTGTGCTTGATGGGCGGGTCGATGAGCGTCAATGATGACCTGCCCTGGATTTTCTCCGAGTTGGCCTTGATCCGTCAGGCTGTTGCGGCCGATATTCCGGTGATAGCTCACTGCCTGGGCGGTCAACTGATGTCCAGGGCGCTGGGTGCAACGGTGCCGCTGAAATCGCCGCCAGCAGTAGCCCGGGCGTGCAGCCTCCCGAATCCATTCAGTCGGACATGCCGGCACGCACCGCCCGGCTGCACCAACTGGCAGACAATATTTATTCCCGCTGGATTCAAGGGCTTAATCGATAATTGCGTTTCGGCCCCGGAAACAGGCTGGACAGACTTGTCTCGCAAGGTAGGATAAACTCTTTTAAGGCCGCATCTGAGCACATCAATTCGGAAAATGGAGGATTTATGCAACCCGTCGACTATGCCAACTTCGATTTTGGTGACCGTCTGAATGGATTTATTCATGAAGTCATGAATTTTGGTGGCGCCCCGCGCACTGAAAAAGATCTATCCGAAGGCCAGAAGGTTTTCGTGCGGGCAGTCAAACGTGAAATGGTCAAATATGTTGACCCCAACCGCCAGGGCTACCCACACAATCTGCTGGAGCAAATGGAGGCATTCACCCGCACCGTTGGCGATCTTCATAATTCCTATTTTGATTCAGGCATGCGCAAGGTCAGCGACTGCCTCTACAACCGCTGGAAAATGCTTTACGACGAAACCAGGAAACTGGCAGCCGCCGGTGGCGACACCAAGCCTGCATGGGTTGGCGTTATTAAGACCGAGCAGTCCGATATGCCCGCCTTTTTTGATGCTTAACCAATTGATTTAAATAATAAAGGCCGACATTTACGCGCTCTATTATTTTTTAATCAATATCAAACCGACTTATCCTCAAATAAAAATAAAGCATTATTCAGGCGCCACCCCAGGTGCTATGCTGCTCGAACTCTAATACCCCCATTAAGTCCAAGGAGACGGCATGTCCAAACTGGTACGCCCACACGGTGGCGGCGAACTCAAACCCCTGCTGCTGACCGGCGATGCACTCGTCGCCGAACAAGCCCGCGCGGCCTCGCTGCCCAAAGTCAAAATGTCCTCGCGTGAAACCGGCGACCTCATCATGATGGGGATAGGTGGCTTCACGCCGCTCGAAGGCTTCATGACCCACTCCGACTGGCAAGGCGTATGCGACGGCTACAAAATGGCCAATGGCCTGTTCTGGCCTATCCCCGTCACGTTGTCGACCAATGACGACGGCATCAAGGCTGGCGACGACATTGCCCTGGTGGACTGCGAAACCGATGCCATCCTGGGCACCATGAAGGTGACCGAGAAGTACGGCATCGACAAGGCGCACGAGTGCATGCAGGTCTACAAGACCACCGACATGGAGCACCCCGGCGTCAAGATGGTCATGGAACAAGGCGCCCACAACCTGGCTGGTCCGGTCAAGGTGCTGTCCACCGGCGGCTTCAAGGAAGAATACGGCGATCAGTTCATGACCCCGGCCGAGACCCGTGCCGCATTCGAGCAAAAAGGCTGGTCGAGAGTAGCTGCCTTCCAGACTCGCAACCCGATGCACCGCTCGCACGAATACCTGGCCAAAATCGCCATCGAAACCATGGATGGCGTGCTGGTTCATTCCCTGCTGGGCGCCCTGAAGCCGGGCGACATCCCCGCAGAAGTCCGCTCCGAAGCCATCAGCACCCTGGTTGAGAACTACTTCGCACCCAACACCGTGATCCAGGCCGGCTATCCGCTGGATATGCGCTATGCCGGCCCGCGCGAAGCGCTGCTGCATGCCCTGTTCCGCCAGAACTATGGCTGTTCGCACCTGATCGTTGGTCGCGACCACGCAGGCGTGGGCGACTACTATGGTCCATTCGACGCACAGAAGATCTTTGACGAGATCCCTGCCGGTTCGCTCGAAACCACCAACATGAACATCGACTGGACCTTCTGGTGCAACAAGTGCGGTGGCATGGCTTCGCAGCGTACCTGCCCGCACACCAAGGATGATCGCATCCTGTTGTCTGGCACCAAAGTGCGTTCGATGCTGTCCGAAGGTCAGGACCTGCCGGTCGAGTTCAGCCGCCCCGAAGTCGCCAAGGTGCTGCAAAAGTACTATGCTGGTCTGTCAGCCGAGCAGAACGTCAAGATCGAGTTGAAAGGCCACTCGGCTGCATGATTTTCGTGGGCGGCAGCGATGCCGCCCAGGATGTCCCCTGATAACGAGAGTTGTCTGACAGGGAAATGGTTTTAGGACACGAGCCTACCGGAAGCGGATTCGCGAGTCGCCCCGGCCAAGGACGGGTTCAGTTCTAAGCGGACCGCGACGGTCGCGGATTGTTGTTAGCTAACCAAGAAGGAGATTTTAATGCCAACCTATGTTCGTACCGACAAGTGCGACGGCTGCAAAGGTCAGGACAAGACCGCTTGCATGTACATCTGCCCGCACGATCTGATGAAGCTGGACAAAGACGGTTCGGAAACCGGTCATGCCATGCGCGCATTCAACCAGGAACCCGAGCAGTGCTGGGAATGTTATTCCTGCGTGAAGATTTGCCCGCAGCAGGCTATCGAATGCCGTCACTACGCTGACGTCGTGCCGCTGGGCGGCATGGTTCAACCGCTGCGTGGTTCCGACTCCATCATGTGGACGATCAAGTTCCGTAACGGCGTGCTGAAGCGTTTCAAGTTCCCGATCCGCACCACGCCCGAGGGCTCCATTGATTGCTACGGCGGCAAGCCCATGCCCAAGATGGCTGACATCGAAGCCATTGGTTCGTTCACCCGCGACATGATGGGTGGTTACCGTGCCGGCAACCCTGCCGAACTGATCCGTAAGTAATCCAGATTTAATTGAAAGAGGTGTGAAATGGCTGGAGAATTTGGTAATCCCGAAGTTATCCAGGAGGAAGTAGACGT
>CAYGMS010000337.1:0-3044 GCA_964350905.1 uncultured Thiobacillus sp.
TTTTGCCGGCGTGAAACGCGCAATCTGGCGACACAGTTCCGACCCGATCGAGCCCCCTGCGCCAGTCACCATCACCACCTGGCCGGCCAACAGCTGGTGCAGGCCGCTGTTGTCCAGTTCCACCGGGTCGCGCCCCAGCAAGTCGTCAAGTTCGATCGGGCGCAAGCTTGACACCGATATCCGACCCGCCACCAGGTCTTCGAGCGAGGGCACGGTCAGTACATTCAGCCCGGCTTCGGCACATATCTGCGTAATGCGCTTGCGCACCTCATGCGCGGTCGACGGCAGCGCCAGCACCACATCATCGACGCCCATACTTTGTGCGTAGGCCGCGACATCGTCCAGCGTTCCCAACACCGGAATCCCCTGCACCAGCCGCCCCTGCTTGTCACGGCTGTCGTCCAGCAGACCCACCACATGAAACCCGGACGGATTGCGTGCCAGTTCGCGCAGCAGGAAATCCGCCGCCGATCCGGCGCCGGCCACCAGCACCGGCTTGCTGTCCGGGTGCAGGACACTGGCCAGGCGATGCTCTTTCCAGGCCCGATAGGCCATGCGACTGCCACCCATCAGGATCACCAGCAGCAGCGGGTCGAGAATCAGCACGGAACGCGGCACGACCGCACTGACATTGAACAGGATCAACACCAGCGGAATCAGCAGTGCCGCCAGGCCGATGGCCAGCACAATGCGCTTAAGGTCGGGCAGGCTGGCAAAACGCCAGATGCCGCGGTACAGGCCAAAGCGCCAGAATGCCACTGCCTGCAGCGGCACCACCCAAACCAGCGTGGTCAGCGCCGCCGCCTGAAACTCTAGCGGCATATCCAGATTGAAGCGCAGCCAGTACGCCCCCAGCCAAGCCAAGGATGCAGCCAGAATGTCATGCAGGATGATAGCGACGGTGCGGGGACTAAGGTTCATTTTGGAATACGGTACCAGCGCCAATCGATGGCCAGGAAGATCGACAGATATATTGCGGCCGACAGTATAAGCAACCATGCAGCGTATTGCCGAAGCAGCAGCAGCGCGAAGGCTAGCGTGACCGTCACCAGCATCAGCGCATAGGCCGCCAGGGCAAGCTGGCGATGCGTCGCGCCGAGCAGCACCACTCGCTGATAATAATGTGAGCGGTGTGCCTGCCACACCTTTTCGCCGCGCAGCGCGCGCCGGATGAGCGTCACGCTGGCATCGGCGATGAAAGGCGAGAACACCAGCAGCGGAAACAGCCACGGCCACACATGCTGCATCGCACCCACGATGCCCAATGTCGCCGCCATGAACCCCAGTGGAATCGACCCGGTGTCTCCCATGAACACCCGCGCGGGAGGAAAGTTGAAGCGCAGGAAGGCCACGGCTGCCGCCGCAATGGCCGCGCAGAATGCAGCCAACCCCAGTGCATCGCCCAGTCCCGCAGCCAGCGCCAGCGCGCCAAAACCGATTGCGGCCATACCACCCGCCAGCCCGTCCGAGCCGTCCATGAAGTTATACAGATTGGTTATCCACACCGCCGCCAGCGTGCCCAGCACCAGTATCCAGCCGGTCAACCCCAACGCTAACAGACATGCGGCCGCCACACCGAAATGTGAGAGAAAACGCAACGTCACTGGCAAACCACTCACATCATCCAGTAACGACACCGCAGCCAGCACGAATGCCGCCAACATCACCGGCAGCAAGGCCACATCGGCCAACCACACACTGGCCATCCCCACACCGGCCATAATCCCAAGTCCTCCAATGCGCGGTATCGGCGTCTCATGCAACGAGCGGGCGTTTGGGTAATCCATTGGCAAGCGATCACGCCGAAGCAACCAGACCAAGCTCAGCCAACAAAGTGCAAAGGCAAACAAAGGCGCAAGCCACTTCATGCTGATGCCGTCATTGTTACAGCCAAATCCTTATGCATCAAAAACAACGGCGCACAGCCCCGGATCAAGTGTACGGTCCATGCATGTACAGCGAACAGACACTGACGCACGAAGCCCTTGTACAACCTCCAAGTTACGTGGACGTCAACCAAATGGTGTGGGCATTGAAGTGGCTTTCGCATCATGCTTATAGTCAAAATTCTGGTGGTAACAGAGGATGTGACCGATCAAGGTTAGAAACGCAAGCCAGGGAAACGGTAAATTAAAATTGTTCAAGACGTCGCCTCAACTGGCCAATGCTGGAGAGGGAAACGAACAATGTGGCATTGGTCAAAAATGATCACAAAAATATACGCTCCGACTAAAGCCCTATCACATCAAGGCCCTCCACTCATTCGACATGCGAAACCTTGTGATTCTAAACCTCGAAACATGAGGGGGCAATACATTCGACCGACCTCGACCAAATCGAATGTCACCCAAATATATAGGGATACTCGTACACATTGAGTGGACTGCCTGAACTGCCCCTACCTAATTCGAAACCAAAGTCGCAACCTGGTATGTGATGACAAGTCGCTACTGATCGCCAGCAGACTTTCCGGATCAATCAGGCAGCCATACTGCTATGCTCGGCCTGATACCTGATCGCCCTTGCTTTATGGACCCTGTTTTTTCCAGACTGACTGCACACCAACTCACGCTGCATACGGGCAACCGCACGCTGGTTGCGTCGCTCGACCTTGCGCTCGAACCGGGCGAAGTGCTCGGCATACTCGGTGCCAACGGCGCGGGCAAATCCACTCTGCTTTCCGTGTTGGCCGGGCTCGAGCGGCCTGCTGCGGGCCAGGTTACGCTCGATGGCCGTGCGCTCGACTCACTGTCGCCGCTGGCCCGCGCCCAATATATCGGCCTGCTGCCGCAGGGTGACGAAGGCGGCTTTTTCGGCAGCGTGCTGGATTTTGTCAGGCTTGGGCGCTATCCCTTTGGCTCGGTTGCCTGCGATCTGACGCAGCATCTGGCCGACTGGGAACTGGCCGAACTGGCTCAGCGCCCGCTCGACACCTTGTCGGGTGGCGAACGCCAGCGCGCCCGGCTGGCGCAACTGGCGGTGCAGCAACCGTGCATTGCCCTGCTGGACGAGCCGCTGACGCATCTCGACCCGGCGCACCAGGC
>CAYGMS010000338.1:0-3027 GCA_964350905.1 uncultured Thiobacillus sp.
CGCACGCCCTTGGCGACGACAATGCCGATAACGATAAGAATAACCAGTGCGACGACATCCATTTATTTCTCTCCCTTTTATATGCCCAGGATGGGCTATTCGTTGCCCAGAACCAGCGTGTTGCCTTTGACCGCGCGAATAACAAGCGGGCGCGTGCTATCGACCATGGTCGATTCGGCTTCGGCATCCCACACCGCGCCGCGATATTTGACCTGGCCCCGGCCCGCCTGCCACAACTCGACCTGCACGCTTTTGCCAATATCCAGATCCTGTGCCGTGGACTCCGTGTGATCGGTGCCGCGCTTCCAGTGACGCAATGCCAGCGTACCCAGCACGGCGATCGCGCCCGCTGTCAGCAACTGCATCATCAGGCTCGCGCCGAGCAGGGCCGCTGCACCTGCTGCCGCCGCCGCTACGCCATACACCAGCACATAAAACGTGCCGCTGGTAAGTTCCACCCCCACCAGCACCGCAGACAGAATCCACCACCACACATACGCCTGCATCTCATCTCCTTATAATCACGGGGCGATTCGCCAGTTCATCCGGATTATGCGTGCCAGGCGGAAAATGTTCCGCCAGCAACGCGCCAATCCGTTCAATTCCATTCAGCGCCCCGCGCTCAAACTCACCTGCCCTGAATGCGGCTTCCATGTCCTGCGCCACGGCTTCCCAGTCCGCATTGTTTACCCGCGTGGCAATGCCCCGATCAGCCACGATTTCAATGTCGTGATCAGCCAGCAGCAGATACACCAGCACGCCACTGTTGTGCTCGGTATCCCACACCCGCAGATTGGAAAACACCTCGACCGCACGCGCGCGGCCATTCATGCCACGCCACACTGCAGATGCAGGAAGGCTGTTCTCGATGGCAAAACGGATTTCGCCATTGTGGCGGGTTTCGCTGCCGCGAATCGCAGCCTCGATCGCATCGAGCGTGGCCTGGGGGAACGCGCGCTTCCACGCCCAGGGGGGCATGAAGAGATGTTTAAGCCAGCGCCTGAAATTCACCATGAACCTGACGCGCCTCCGCCGCCGCGCCGAAAACCCGAAGCCACGAATGCAAACACGAACACCGCAATGAACAGCAATATCGGGCCAAAACCCAGCCACATCGCGCCCACCACCCCACTGCCCAGCGCAGCCACACCGCCGGCAGCCGGGCGACTCATCATGGTGGAGAGCAGCCAGCCGGCAATGATGCCGCCCACAACGAGCAGCACAAATGGTTCATCGCCTCCACCACCATCCTGCCTGTCCGGCGCCGGCAGCGATTCACCTTCGATCAGCCGCATCAGTTGCTGCATCCCGGCGTCGATGCCGCCATAAAAATCGCCTGCCTTGAAATAGGGTGTGATGACTTCGTCTATCACCCGCTTCGCGACCGCGTCGGGGATCGCGCCTTCCAGGCCGTATCCCACTTCGATGCGCAACTTGCGATCGTTTTTGGCCACAATCAGGATCAGCCCATCGTCAACATCGGCACGGCCAAGTTTCCATTTTTCCGCCACACGAATGCCAAATTGCTCGATCGCTTCGGGTTGGGTCGTTGGCACGATCAGCACCGCAATCTGGCTGCCTTTTTTCGTTTCAAATTCGGCAAGCGACTTTTCGAGCGTGGCCACCTGGCTCGCGCTCAGCGTCCCGGTCAGATCCGTCACCCGGCGCGACAACTCGGCCAAGGCCACCTGCGCGCAGACCGGCCACGCACACAGCAGCAGCAAGCAGCCGAGCGCAAACCTTGAGCGGTAGACGGAAGTAAACAAGTGGCTCAGTAGGCCGGAGCAGGACTGGCGGGAGTTGCAGCGCCAGGGGTCGGCGCCGCAGGCGAACCGAAATCAACCTTGGGCGGCGCAGCAATGGCCTGCTCGTTCTCCACCGTAAAGCTCGGTTTGGTGGCGTAACCGAACAGCATCGCCGTCAGGTTGGAGGGGAAGGAGCGCACCGTGACGTTGTAGGTTTTTACTGCGCTGATATACCGGTTGCGTGCCACCGTGATGCGATTCTCGGTGCCTTCGAGCTGGGCCTGCAGATCGCGGAACAAGCCGTCGGCCTTGAGTTGCGGGTAGTTCTCCGCCACCAGCAGCAGCCGCGAAATTGCGCTGGTCATCTGGCCCTGGGCGGCGATGTATTTCTGAAAGGCCGCCTCGTCATTGACCAGTTCCGGTGTCGCCTGGATGGAGCCGACACGGGCGCGCGCTTCGGTCACGGCAATGAACACCTCCTGCTCGTGAGCGGCGTAGCCCTTCACCACGTTGACCAGATTCGGCACCAGATCGGCGCGACGCTGATACTGGTTCAGTACTTCGGCCCAGGTGGCCTTGATGTCCTCGTCGGTACTTTGCAGCGTGTTGTATCCGCAGCCTGACAAACTCAGCGCCACGAACCCCACCACCACCCATTTGAAAATATCTGACCATTTGAACATTTCAGTCTCCCGAGTTGTAAGTACAGCGTACGGTTATGCCACGCCCCAAGTGGCGAATAGCGGATCGGACTCGCCCAGCTTATCAGCGTAGCGGTCATCCTTGGGGCGTTTGAGCCCGCGCTCGACATAGGTTTCAACCTTCTTGAATCCCGCCTGCTTGATCAGCATGCCAACCCAGGCCATGCGCTCCATTGGATGCAATTGCGTCCACAGTTTAATCACCTTGGGCGGGAAATAGCGGTTCGACAGGGTCACCACGAACATGCCGCCCGGCTTCAACACCCGCCGGGCCTCCGCCACGATCCTGTGCGGCTGTGTCAGGTATTCGAACGACACCGTACACACCACGGCATCGAAACTGGCATCGGCAAATGGCAATGTGGGATCGACATTGAGATCGTGCACGATGCGCTCGGCGAGTTGCGGATTGTCAGCCAGTTCCTCGGCATTCATTCCCAGACCGACGGCGGACTGAACCGTGTCCGGCATATGCGAACGCCAGCCCGCCATCAGGTCGAGCACCTGCGCATTTTCCGGCAGTACCGTGCGATACAGGGCCTGAATCCGGCGGGCACACACCGCATCGACGTGGGTCACTT
>CAYGMS010000339.1:0-2997 GCA_964350905.1 uncultured Thiobacillus sp.
ACGCTGCACTGCGCGCAGGATGCCGAAACGGGCGGCGAAAATGCATTGCTCGACCATGAAATCGCCTATATCCAGTTGCGCGACATCCGCCCCGAATATGTCGCCGCATTGATGCAACCCGACGCGATGACGATTCCCGCCCGCATGGACGATGACAATATTGCCCGTGCCGAGCAAAGTGGCCCGGTATTTTCGGTCGACCCTGAGCAGGGATTTCTTTATATGCGCTACACCGCGCGCACCCGCTCGATCGTGTGGAAGAACGATGCCACCACGCTGGCCGCCGTCAAAACACTGGCCGACATCCTTGCCAGCTCGGAATACATGCTCTCCGCACGGCTCGCGCCTGGCATGGGCCTCATCTGCAACAACGTCCTGCATACCCGCAGCGCGTTTTCCGACTCACCCGAACGCCGCCGCCTGCTTTATCGCGGGCGTTATTACGACCGTCTCGCTTTCCCCGCGCACGCCGCGTAGCAGGTAAAATAGCAGTCTTACTTTTCGGCCGAAGCCGCATGCAGCTACTCACCCTCGGGGTCAACCATCACACCGCACCCCTCGCGATCCGCGAGCAGGTCGCGTTCGGCCCGGAAAAACTGACCCAGGCGCTACATGAACTGACACAAAGCCAGCGTGTTTCCGAGGCCGCCATCCTGTCGACCTGCAACCGCACCGAACTGTATTGCAACACGCCCTCCCCCGAATCCGTCACGCAATGGCTGGCCGATTTCCATCACATCGAGCGCCGCGAACTCGCGCCGTACCTGTATGCGTTGCCACACGAAAAAGCGGCCCAGCATGCGTTTCGCGTCGCAGCGGGCCTCGATTCGATGGTGCTGGGCGAAACACAAATTCTTGGCCAGCTGAAGCAGGCCGTGCAAACTGCTGAAAGCGCCGGCACCCTGGGCCTGCTGCTGCACAAGCTGTTCCAGCGCACCTTTTCGGTTGCCAAGGAAGTCCGCACCAGCACCGAGATCGGCGCCAATTCCGTGTCGATGGCCGCCGCATCCGTGCGGCTCGCCGAGCGCATCTTTCCAAGCATCAAGGATCAGGCCTGCCTGTTCATCGGCGCCGGTGAAATGATCGAACTGTGCATCACGCATTTTGCGGCACAGCACCCGCGCCGCATGACGGTCGCCAACCGCACTGCCGAACGGGCGCGGCCGCTGGCCGAGCGCTTTGGCGCGGACGTCATTTCGCTCACGGCCTTGTCCGACGAACTGCCGGCTTACGACATCATCGTTACCTCCACGGCCAGCCCACTGCCGATTCTCGGCAAGGGCTTGCTCGAACGCGCGGTCAAGCAGCGGCGCCATCGCCCTATTTTCATCGTCGATCTGGCTGTGCCACGCGACGTCGAAGCCGAAGTCTCCGAAATGAACGACGTGTTTCTCTACACCGTGGATGACCTCGGCCAGGTGGTCCAGGAAGGCATGGACAGTCGGGTCGCGCAGGTGGCGCAGGCCGAAGCCATCATCGAAACCAGCGTCGAACATTTTGTGCACTGGATGGAAGGCCGCGAACTGGTGCCGGTGATCCGTTCGCTGCGCGATGGTGCCGAACGCCATCGCCGTCACGAAATCGAAAAAGCCGAAAAGGCACTGGCGCGCGGCGAAGATCCGCGTGCCGTGCTCGATGCGATGAGCCATGCGCTTGCCAACAAATTGCTGCATGCGCCCACCCACGCACTCAATCACGCCAGCAGTGCCGAACGCGATCAATTCGCCCGCCTGATCAGTCAGCTTTACGGGCTGCGCCAGGAATGAAGGTCTCGCTGGCCGACAAGCTCGCTCGCGCCGACGAGCGGCTCGAGGAACTCGACGCCCTGCTGTCGCAGCCGGAGATCGCCGGCGACATGGAGCGCTACCGCAAGCTCACCCGCGAGCACGCCGACCTCACCCCGGTGGTGGCGCTGTATCGCCAGTACCGGCAGGTCGAGGCCGACCAGAAATCCACACGTGAATTGCTGGCCGACCCGGACATGCGAGAACTCGCCGAAACGGAACTCGCCGATGGTGCAGCGCGCATCACGCAACTGGAAAGCGAGCTGCAAACCGCCCTGCTGCCGAAGGACCCCAACGACGAGTGCAACATCTTCCTGGAAATCCGTGCCGGTACGGGCGGTGATGAATCCGCGCTGTTCGCCGGCAATCTGCTGCGCATGTACACGCGCCACGCCGAACGGCAGGGCTGGAAGGTGGAAGTGATATCGGAGAACCCCGGCGACATGGGTGGCTACAAGGAAGCGATCATCCGCGTCGTCGGCCAGGGCGCTTATTCGAGGCTGAAGTTCGAGTCCGGCGGACACCGTGTGCAGCGCGTACCGGAAACCGAATCGCAGGGACGCATCCATACCTCGGCCTGCACTGTGGCAGTGATGCCGGAAGCGGATGAAGTCGGCGAAATCGACATCAACCCGGCCGACCTGCGCGTCGATACCTATCGTGCTTCCGGTGCCGGCGGCCAGCACATCAACAAGACCGATTCTGCGGTGCGCATCACCCACCTGCCGACCGGACTGGTGGTCGAGTGCCAGGATGACCGTTCGCAACACCGCAACCGCGCCCAGGCGATGAGCGTATTGGCCGCGCGCCTGAAAGACCGCGAAACCCAGGCACAACAGGCTGCCGAAGCCAGCACCCGCAAAAGCCTGATCGGCAGTGGCGACCGTTCCGACCGCATCCGTACCTACAACTTCCCGCAGGGCCGCATCACCGACCACCGCATCAACCTCACCTTGTACAAGATCGATGCAATGATGGACGGCGACCTGACCGAACTGCTCGACGCATTGGCGGCCGAACACCAGGCCGAGTTGCTGGCCACGCTTTCAGGTGAAAGCTGAACGGTGACCAGTTCGCCGGCCAGCGTCGCCCACCTGATCCAGGATGCAACCATCCGCATCGCAGCTGCGCTTGACCTGCCACCACGCGAAGCCCGGCTGGAAGCCCGCGTGCTGGCAGTCCATGCCTGGCAGGTCGATGCAGCCTGGCTGAT
>CAYGMS010000340.1:0-2990 GCA_964350905.1 uncultured Thiobacillus sp.
CGCGCGAGCGGGATATCCAGAACGCGAGCCAGGTACTGAACCGGAAGCATGGGGGCGAGGGCAGGCCTTATGCCCGCTGTGCTCCGTAGGCATGCACACCACGCTGGCCGGTACGCGTCATGTGCAATTGCTGCTGCAGTTCATGCATGCGCGGTTCGGTCAGCGCACGAATTTTCGCGTCGTTCTGCAGGATCGAGCGGATGATGGCGATCTTGCTGCGCTGCTCTTTTTCGTTCAGCCGCACGTGTGTGGACTGCATCAGGCAGCTGACATGGGTTTTGCATTGCTGCTCCAGTTCGGTCAGCTGGTCCCATTCGCCCAGTCGTGCCGCATCCAGCATGCTGCCGGTCAGTTCGGAGAGTGATTCGTAGGTGGTGAGCATTTCGTTGCTGGTCATGGTGGTCTCCGGTTCAGGCGGCATAGGAGTGAGAAGATTGCGGCGAGGCTTGGCGTGCAGTACCAATCTGCTGCCAGGCGCCACGCAGTTCGCGCAGCAGCCCCAGTACCTCTTCCAGTGGCGCGGTCTGGTTGTTGACGTGGGCGAGCATCAGGCGCTGGTTCATATAGTCGTACAGTGCATCCAGTTGCAGCGCGATGTCGCCGCCCTGATGGGGGTCGAGCGCGGCGCGCAGACCTTCCTGGATGATGCTGCTGACCTTGCTGATGGCGACGGATTTCTTCGAGGTGTCGCCCTCGTTCATATGCTTGATCGCCATCCGCACCGCAAGCTCGGCACCTTCGTACAGCATCACGATAAGTTGATGCGGGCTGGCTGCCACCACGCCGGTTTCCAGACCGACGTTGGCATAGGCATGGGCAGCGTTTCTCGAATTTGTGTACACGATTTTCTCCTGATTATCGGCTCTGATAGCTGCCAGGCAGGCTGGCCAGCTGCTGGGTCAGATAATTGCTGGTGTTGTTCATGCTGCTGAGCATGGCGTCGAGCGCGGAAAACTGCGCGCGATAGCGTTTCTCGATATTGACCAGTCTGGCTTCCAGGTCGCTGCGGCGTTTGTCGATATCCGTGATACTTCTGCCGATGCCATCGGTGCGCGCCGTGATGCTGCTGTCGCTGGCCAGGACGGTGGTGGACCAATTGCTCAGCGTCGTGGCGTAACCCTGGGAATAGTTCAGCATCCCGCGGTCGCCGAGCGCGCCGCCGTTGATGAGGATGCCCATCCCCAGCGCATCGCCACCGGTCGCGCTCAACAGCTGGCCGGAACCGGTCGCACTCGCGCCGCCGATCGAGCCGGCTACATCCACGCCGGTGGTCGGGGTGTCGGCGTCAAGGCCGAGCGCAGACTCCGCAGTGCCGCCGGTGATGCTCACGCTTGAGGTCGAGCCGTAACTCGCCGAAGTCAGGGTGAGTGTTCCCGCGTTTTCCGCAACGGCGACTGCAACGCCCATATCGGACAGGGCCGCAGCGCCGTTGATTTTTGCCTGCAGTTCGGTGGCCAGTGCCTGCGTGGTGCTGTAGGTGCCGGGCGCCAGGGTGACGGAAACACTGATGCCGTTGACGCTCAGATTGAGGGTGTCGTTGCTGCCGGCGACGATGTTCAGCGGGGTGGTGATCGCCGTCGAGCCGACGGTTTTGCCCTGCGTGGCAACCTGCGTGACATTCACCGCATAACTGCCGGCCTTGGTGCTGCTGGTGGCATTGTTGAAGCTGACCAGGCTGTCCGTGCTCTTGCCGACCGAGGCGAACAGGCTCGCAATCTCGTCGAAATGATTGGTCATTGCATCGTTGAGCTTGGCCTGGTCCACCGCCAGGCTGCCGTCCTTCTGGAATGCGACGCCGATACTCGACAATGTCGTCAGGTCGCCGGGCGTGCCTGCTACGGCGGTGCCGAGGATGCCGCGCAATTGCGTTTGCAGCGAACGCAGCGTGGCATCGCCCTGCAGGACCGCGCCCCGCTTGCTGGCCGCATCGTAGCCGGAGACGTCTTTCAGCGTGGTGGCCAGATCGTTGTAGGCTTTCACGAAGCCGGTGATGGAGCTGCTGACCGAAGCCGTGTCGCGCGCCACCGTCAACGTGGCGGGCGAAGTGGTGACTTTGTGCAGATTCAGGGTCACCCCCTGCACCGCATCGCTGACGGTATTGGAGGCTTTGGTGACCGCGACGCCGTTGAGCTTGAAATTGGCGTTCTGTGCGGCCACCGTTTCGGACAGGTTCTGTGTGCCTGCCGGGTCGTGCGCCAGCAGGCTGTCGATCGCGGCATCGCCGCTGACCGACACCTTGAGGCTGTTGCTGACGCCCTGGCTGTCCGAGGATAGCGCAAGGCGATAAGGCGTGCCGCTGCCGTCGTTGATGAGGGAGGCCGTCACCCCGATCTTCGCGGCATTGATCGCGTCGCGTATTCCCTGCAGCGAATTGTTGCTGCCGTCGAGGGTGATGCTCTTGGTGCCGTTGCCGTTCGAGGTGAACGCCGCGCCGCTGTAGACACCATCGCTGAGTGTGCCGCCGCCAATGGTGCCGAAATCGAACGTGACCGTGGTCGCAGCCCCGCTGCCGATCGCCGCAGTGCTGCTGGTCTGCCCGGCGGCGACCAGCTTCTGCGCCTGCGCCAGGCTGGAGACTTCCAGGGAATAGGCGCCCGCCGCTGCAATGCTGCTGGCCGAAGCGGAAAAAACGCTGCTGTCCGAGGGGGTTGCCGTCAGCGCCTGAAACTTGCTGGCACTGTTCAGCCCCTGCAGCGCAGCCTCAAAACCTGCCACTGCGCCCTTGACGCTGCCATAAGCGGAAAGCTTGGCCTGGTAGCCGGCCTCCTTGGTCGCTAGCGTGTTGAGCGGTTGGCGCTCGGCCGCCATCAGCTGGCTGACGATGCCATTGACGTCGAGACCTGATCCAATACCGGGGGCTGAAACCATGGCTGTCTCCTCAGGCTTCGCGATTGATCAACAGACCCTGCATGCGGTCGATGGATTTCGAAATGGCCAGCATTTCCTCGCTGGGGAACTGGCGTAGCACTTCCTTGGTTTCGGTGTCGACC
>CAYGMS010000341.1:0-2988 GCA_964350905.1 uncultured Thiobacillus sp.
GTTCCAGATAGGCACGGGTCAGCGCCACTTCATCTTCCAGCGGCGCCAACTGGCTGGCATTGCCCATCAGCGCGCGGAACAGGTCGGCCATGTTTTCCAACGCACGCTCGGCGCGGCGCGGGTCGCTGCGCACCAGCGACAGCACGGCATTCAGACTGTTGAACAGGAAGTGGGGGCGGATGCGCGCCTGCAGGGCCTGCAAACGCGCTTCGGTAATGGCCGGCGAAAGAGCACGGGCGCGCAAATTGAAATAAGCCAGCAAGCCGGCACCCAACAGGAATGAAAACACCGCCACCCCTGTCAGCGGATAAAGCTCCAGTTCGGCCATCATGGGGCTCAGCCATATTGTCGCCAGCAGCGGCACAGCAACGCCCAGCGCCAGCGTCAGGCCCACCCCCAGCCGGTACGGCTGGCTGCGCAGCCAGCGCCCCGCCGCACACAGCCCCAGCAGGGTGAGCAGCAGCGCGGGCTGCGCCAAAGCCGACAGGGCGATGAACTCCGCCCAGAACGCCGCACCATCCGATACGCGCGCCACCACACCGGCAATCAACGCCGCTTCCACCGTCAGCGCGATGCGCAGGTTCACCCCCAGATGGCAGAAGTTCGGCAATTCGACCTGCCGGTTGTTATGATTCTTTCTTTTCATTCCCCGTGATTTGCCTCATGAGCACGCCATCAACCCCCCCGGACGGCACCGCTGCCGCCTGGTCCGGCCGGTTTTCCGAGCCGGTTTCCGAAATCGTCAAACGCTACACCGCGTCGATTCCCTTTGATTATCGGCTGGCCGAGTTCGATATTCAGGGTTCGCTGGCGCACGCCGCCATGTTGCACCACGTCGGCATCCTCTCCAAGGACGACCTCACGGCGATCCAGGGCGGCATGGCCGAACTGCAGACCGAGATCCGCGCCGGCCAGCTCGTCTGGTCGCTCGACAAGGAAGACGTCCACCTCAACATCGAAGCCGCGCTGACTGCAAAAATTGGTGATGCCGGTAAGCGCTTGCACACCGGCCGTTCGCGCAACGATCAGGTTGCAACCGATATCCGCCTGTATCTGCGCGAGGCGATCGACCGCATTCTGGCGGGCCTGAAAGCCTGCCAGACTTCGCTCGTCGACCTGGCCGAGCAGCACACCGACACGGTCATGCCCGGCTTCACGCATCTGCAGGTGGCCCAGCCGGTCACCTTCGGCCACCATCTGATGGCCTATTTCGAAATGCTGGCGCGCGATGCCGAACGCATGGCTGACTGCCGCCTGCGTGTGAATCGCCTGCCTTTGGGTGCGGCTGCTCTGGCTGGCACCAGCTTCCCGATTGACCGCGCCTTTGTCGCGCGTGAACTGGGTTTCGACGGCATCTGCGAAAACTCGCTCGATGCCGTGTCCGACCGCGATTTCGCCATCGAATTTACCGCCGCAGCCGCGATCGTGATGATGCATTTGTCGCGCCTGTCGGAAGAACTGATCCTGTGGATGAGTCCGCGCGTCGGCTTCATTGATCTGGCCGACCGCTTTTGCACCGGCTCGTCAATCATGCCGCAGAAGAAAAATCCCGACGTGCCCGAACTGGTGCGTGGCAAGACCGGGCGGGTAAACGGCCACCTGGTGGCCCTGCTCACCCTGATGAAAGGCCAGCCGCTGGCCTACAACAAGGACAATCAGGAAGACAAGGAACCGCTGTTCGATACGGTCGACACACTGACCGACACGCTGGCAATTTATGCCGACATGATGCGCGGCGTCACCGTCAAGCCGGAGGCAATGCGCGCCGCCGTGATGCAGGGCTTCGCCACCGCCACCGATCTGGCCGACTATCTGGTGAAAAAAGGCGTGCCCTTCCGCGACGCCCACGAAGTGGTGGCGCGCGCGGTGCGCACTGCCGACAGCAGCGGGCGCGATCTGGCCGATCTGGCACTGGCCGAGTTGCAGGCGTTCAGTCCACTGATTACGGACGATGTATATGACGTGCTGACACTGGAAGGCTCGCTGGCTGCGCGTGATCATCTGGGCGGCACCGCGCCGGCTCAAGTGCGGGCGGCAATCGAACGCGCACGAAAGCGGCTTTAAAAATACTTGCTCAGGTGGACTCGGTGGGAATGGCCGGTGCGTGCTCGCGGCAAATCCGCCGCACCTCCGGACTGCTGAGCTTTTCCTGCATCAGCCCGCAAAAATAGCTGCGCGGTCCCAGCCGCTGGTTGTGCCGACAAGTCGAGCACACGCCAAAACTGCGCTTCCCGCTTTGCGCCTGAACATGAGCCAGCACCTGCCGCAACACCACCATCGCTGACGTCACCCGCGCCGCGCTGGCGGTTTGCACGATATCGCGCCAGGCGCCGCCGGCGCTCAAGGTCTTCAGCAAATTGGAACCGCCTTCGGTCAGAATCAGCCGCACCACCCGACCGTCACGCGGATCACTATAGCGTGACACCAGCCTGCGGCGCGCCAGCACCAGCACGGTTTGCGACACCGTGCCTTTGGTCAGCCCGAGATAGTCGGTCAGCGCCTGTGGCGTGTTGCTGAAGCGGTTGGCCTGATTCAGATAAAACAGCACCTGCAGATGGACCGGCTGCAGCCCCTGCGCCGAACCCGCCTGCCGCAAATCGGCCCGGGTCAGCAGCGACAGCCGCTCGACCAGATCAAACAGGGTGAGCGCCTGGCTTTTCAAGGGGAATTAAAACCGGGCCGGCCCGCCGCCCTGCAGGGCGATCAGCGCAGTCAGCCTGGCGTAAAGGGGTTCGCCGTCCTTGGTATCGACCCAGCCGCCGTTCACCGGCATGAAATGAAAGCCACCCGAACGCGCCGCCACCCAGATTTCCCGGGCAATGCCGTGACGGTTGATGATGATCTTGCTGCCGTCATCGCACTCGACCTCGATAATGCCGTCCGCAGGCGTCTCAAAATCCAGATCGGCATCCTCAAGGACCTGCTCGATATGAGCCAGCGTCGCTCCGGCAGCCTGGTTGAATTCGGCTTCGTTTAATTCAATTCTCG
>CAYGMS010000342.1:0-2985 GCA_964350905.1 uncultured Thiobacillus sp.
TCATCAGCAAAGTATTTGGCCGTAAACCCCGCGCTTCCGGCTCCAGCGCACACATTCTGCCGCAAGCCAAGCACGGCATCCGCCGTGACCAGCTCACCGACTGCGCACTGAAAACCTGCGAAACCCTGACGCAAGCGGGATTCAAGGGCTATCTGGTGGGCGGCGCGGTGCGCGACCTGCTGCTGGGCAAGACCCCCAAGGATTTCGACGTGGCGACCGATGCCACGCCCGAAGAAGTGCGCCGCCTGTTCCGCCGCTCGCGCATCATCGGCCGACGCTTCCAGATCGTGCATGTGATGTGTGGCCGCGAGACCATCGAAGTCACGACCTTCCGCTCCAACGAACAGACAGAATCCGATGAGGACGACGAGCGCCCGACCGACGAGCACGGCCGCCTGCTGTCGGACAATGTGTTTGGCAGCATGGCGGACGATGCCGTGCGCCGCGACTTCACCATCAATGCGCTGTATTACGACGTGGTGCGCGAGGAAGTGCACGATTACTTCGGTGGCGTGGCCGACTGCAAAAAGCGCGTACTGCGCATGATCGGTGACCCCGACACGCGCTTCCGTGAAGACCCGGTGCGCATGCTGCGTGCCGCGCGCTTTGCCGCCAAGCTCGATTTCCACATCGATCCCGAGACCCGCCGCCCGGTGGCCACGCTGGCACCGCTGCTCGCCAATATTCCGCGTGCGCGGATTTTTGACGAAGCATTGAAACTGCTGATGTCGGGCCACGCGCTGCGCGGCGTACACCAGTTGCGCGCCGAAGGCCTGCATCACGGCATGCTGCCGCTGCTCGACACGATTCTCGACGACCCGATCGGCGAGCGTTTCATCAACGCTGCGCTGAAAACCACCGATGCGCGCATCACGCAGGACAAACCCGCCTCGCCGGCTTTTCTGTTCGGCACGCTGCTGTGGCCCCAGGTGTTGCTGCGCTGGCGCGCGCTCGAAGCCGGCGGCGAAAAGCCGCAGCCTGCCTTGTTCATTGCGATGGACGAAGTGCTCGACGCGCAGCGCGGCCAGCTCGCCATTCCGCGCCGCTACGATGGCATGATGAAAGAAATCTGGGCCTTGCAGCCGCGCTTCGAGCAACGTGGCGGGCAACGCCCGTATCGCCTGCTGGAGCATCCACGTTTCCGGGCAGCCTACGATTTTCTGCTGCTGCGCGCCGAATCCGGCGAAGTGGACATCGAACTCGGCGAATGGTGGACGCGTTTCCAGGAAGTGGGTGACGCCGAACGCGAGTCCATGCTCAAGGTCGACAGCTCGCCCAAACCACGTCGCAAACGCAAGCGCAAAAAGCCGGGCGAAGCCGCCAGCACCGCCCCTGCCGAATGAACATCATCGCCACCATCGGGCTAGGGGCCAATCTCAACGATCCGGCAGCGCAGGTTGAATACGCGCTGTCTGAACTGGACCGTCTGCCCGGCACCCGGCTGATTGCCCACTCGTCGCTGTATGCGTCGGCCCCGGTGGGCTACGTCGATCAGCCCGATTTCATCAACGCCGTGGCACAGGTGGAAACTGCCCTCGCCCCGCGCACGCTGCTGGATGCGCTGCTGGATATCGAACACCGCCACGGCCGCGAGCGCAAATTTCGCAATGCCCCGCGCACGCTTGACCTCGACCTGCTGCTGTATGGCCACGCGCAGTTCCATGAAGACGCGTTGACACTGCCGCATCCGCGCATGACCGAACGCGCCTTCGTGCTGCTGCCGCTGCTGGAAATCGCGCCCGACATGGTCATTCCCGGGCATGGCCCGGCTGTCGACTGGCTTGCTTCCTGTGCCGATCAGTCCGTGTCCGTCCTTCCGCCCCCTGCTGCCGCTGTCAACGCATGAGCCTCGATCGTTACCGCTACGTCGTTGTCGAAGGCCCGATTGGTGCCGGCAAGACCAGTCTCACCCACAAGCTGGCCGAACGGCTCAATGCCGACACCCTGCTGGAAAATGCCAACGACAATCCCTTCCTGCCGCGCTTCTATAAGGAACCGCGACGCTACGCCCTGCCGACGCAACTGCATTTCCTGTTCGAACGTTCGCGCCAGCTGCGCGAACTCACGCAGGGCGACCTGTTTCATGCGGGCACCGTGTCCGATTTCCTGATCGATAAAGACATGCTGTTTGCGCGCCTGAACCTGGACGACGACGAATTCGAGCTGTATCAAAAGGTCTATGCTGACCTTGCGCCGCAGACGGCAACTCCCGACCTGGTGATTTACCTACAGGCGCCGATCGAAGCGCTGCATGACCGTGTCAATCGACGCGGTGTGGATTTCGAGCGCGACATGGATGCAACTTATCTGCAGCGTCTGGCCAACAGCTACAGCGAGTTTTTCCATCGCTACGACGCCGCCCCCCTGCTTATCATCAACACCAGCAATCTCAATTTTGCCGACAGCGACGACGATTTCGAACTGCTGCTGGAACGCATGACCAAGATGCGCGGCCCGCGCGAGTTTTTCAGCCGGGCGGCCTGAGACCACTTAAATCATCATGGCCATCACCCTGTCCACCCTTAAGACCATGCGCGAACGCGGCGAGAAAATCGCCGTGCTCACCTGCTACGACGCGAGCTTTGCGCGCGTGCTCGATGCCGCCGAGGTGGATGTGCTGCTGGTCGGTGATTCGCTCGGCATGGTGATCCAGGGCCACAGCTCAACCCTGCCGGTGAAGCTGGCCGAAATGACCTATCACACGCGCTGTGTCGCGGCCGGTACCGAGCGTGCCTGCATCGTTGCCGACCTGCCGTTCGGCAGCTACCAGCCCGCGCCCGAGCGGGCCTACGCTTCTGCAGCCAGACTGATGGCGGCGGGCGCACACATGGTCAAGCTCGAAGGCGGCGCGGTGATGGTCGATACCGTGGCTTTTCTCACCCAGCGCGGCATCCCCGTTTGTGCACACCTGGGCCTGCTGCCGCAATCGGTGAACCAGCTCGGCGGCTACAAGGTGCAGGGGCGTGAAGATGCCGCCGCCACGCA
>CAYGMS010000343.1:0-2982 GCA_964350905.1 uncultured Thiobacillus sp.
CTCCTATCCACACTGCCATTTCGAAACTGGATTATGGCGACGCGCTGACCTTGAAGCCACGGAATGATGGACAGCCAGGATGGGAGCTTGCTGATGCAAATGGGGTGACGGTTACCCGAATGGCAAAGAGCTTTAAGCCGCCCGCCGGGCAGATTCTCGGTGTCCGAGTCGCGTCCATGTTGGTGCGGCATGCCAAGGATGGCGAGCAGGTACGGTGCCCAGAATGGGAACTTGCTTTGCCTGAGATTGAGTACCTTCAAGAATGAATCGATATTCGGCAGGTCCCTCCGGCTGAGGTGCCCGCAGTTCGCGGGCTAAGCTTACCCTGGCCGGGCTGCGTCTTTTTTCCGTAAGTGAGGGGGGCTTTGCGCCCCCGCGCATTTCTGACTTTTCCGCTCCGCCCACGCCTGCGGCGTCGGCTCCGCTCCGCCGTTCCGGCGGCAACAGCGGTTGTCAGCGCCATGCCTACGGCATCGCGCTGGCCTAAAAACCTTCAAATATGCACCGTCGCAGCCGGTGCCTCCGCGCAATCTCCCCGTCCTTCGTGAGTTCCTTCGCCCTTAGTTCGCGACCATAGCCAGGCTGCTGATGGAACGGCGCTATGCGCCTTGCAAGGGGCTTTCGCGGCATAAAACGCCGACGCCCGCCAAGCCGCGCTGCGCGCGCGAGCGCCGACATTTATTCCACGTCCCCTTGCATCCCTCCTCAGTCCGTCTAAACCCGTCGCAAGGGCGAAGGAACTCACGAAAGACGGCAGCGCGGGCAAGCAGAACACCAGCCAGCGCCGGAGCAGAAAAGCCGGGGCTCCAGAATCTTCGAATCCGGCAGTTTTGAAACCCAGTTCGCGAGATGCCCGCAAGCAACCATCAACCTGAGGAGGTCCACATGAACGAGATGAACGAGATGAACGAGATGAACGAGATGAACGAGATGAACGAGATTTTCGGTGAAGTGATTTACAGCTACACCCGCAAGCAGGCCATCGAGGACGGTCAGCTGATTTGCGTCGACGAGGTGGCAAGAGAAGTCGGATTCCGCATCCCGGTAGCTGTCACCCGCGCGGTCTGGGCCGATTGCGTGGAGTGGGGTGAGGCGGACAACCATCGCCAGACCTACCAAGACGAGGCGGGGAGATTGTGGGACGTGCTATGGATGGCGATGAACGCTGCGCGTCGTGGCGCTGGTGCACAGAGGCTTGTTTTTCAGCTCTATCGCGTACCCCGTGGCGGGCGCGGTGTACGGCCACGATTGGTGAAATTGGCCTTGCAAATTGGACCGGGGGATAACGGTGACCCGGTCATCACCATCTTGCTACCCGGCGAAGATTGAAAGCGTGCGAGTGGACAGAAAACACCAAAAAACCGGAACCAGCTAGCTGCCGATCAAACTTGAACCGCGATTGTTAGTTCGTTTGTTTATTTGTTTATTTATCCGTTTGTTTGTTTGTTCAGGGAGACAACCTATCGCTTTCGTTCACCCCTCACCTGTGGGGTCGGGTCCACTCCGCCATCCCGGCGGGGTGGGTGATCGCGGCTGATCGTTAAATCGGATCCGACAGACACAACCCACAGAATCGATTTTGTTCATTTATTTGTTTTGTTTGTTCAATGGAGAAGAGGATGAGACCGGCAGACGTGACGAAGGATCAAATTATTGATGCAGGTGCGGTGCTGCGCGCCGCCGGCCGCAACATTACCGGCTTTGCCTTGCGGCAGAAAATCGGCGGTGGAAACCCCGCGCGCCTAAAGCAAATTTGGGATGAGCACGTCATCAACGACGGCGCAGCGCCTGCGGCTCCTTCGCCGGAACTTCCCCCTGAAATCGCCGAGCGTGTCGCAACGCACGGCCGCGAGCTAGCGGAACGACTCGCTGCGCTTGCCGTTGCGCTCAACGCTGACGCGATCGCCGCAGCGGAGCGCCGCGTGACTTCTGTTCTAGCTGAGGCCGCTTCCCAACGCGAGCAGGTCGAGCGCGAGCTGCTTGATGCAGCCCAGATGGTGGAAGACCTTGAAGGCAAGCTGGAGGATGCCGCAAAAAGCGCTGACGTACTCCAGGAGCGTCTCGACGGTTCGCAGTCCACATGCCAGGCGCAGGCGATTGATCTCGCCCAGCTGCGCGAACGCCTGGCGCACGCCGAGCAGTCGGCGAAGGTGGCCATCGAGGAACACGCCGCGGAGGTCGATCGTATGAATCAGGCCGCCGAGGCAGAACGCGAGCGCGCCCGAGGCGCGATGGAAGATCAAAAGAAACTTGTCGCTCAGGCCCAGGCTGAGCGCGAGCAGGCCCGCGCGGAGCTGGCCGCTGTCAAAGCTAGGGCTGAAGCGGCCGAGCAGTCACATCAGGAGGCGCGCAAAGTGGCTGCGCAGGAGGTGCATCGCGTTGCAGAGCGGCTCACGAAGAGTGAATCTGAGCGCGATTCGGCCCGTAAGGAAAGCGCTGCCGCCCGTGAGGACGCCGCCCGGCTGCGGGGGCAGCTGGAAGCGCTTCACACCCAGATCGCTGGGCTGACACGCGTGCTGGCGCAGCGCGATGGTGGAAAGAAATCTAACTGATGGGCAGGGCTATGAAAAAGGAAAATGGACCCAATGAAAATCCGCTGATCGGAATCCGGCAACTCGTAAATGAAATCCAGCAGGATCCGCTTCATTGCCTCAACGTAGAGTATCTGACCGGGGCCATGGTTTTTGGGTCGGCTGATGCGCGCGAGCTGATCCTGCGGCAAGTAATGCGGCGTCTGGTCTTTGCTGTCGAAGTCATGACACACGAAAAAGACTTCTCCCAGAATGCGCGCGAGGAACTGGCTTCAGCGCTGGATCTCGCGGGAATTTTTGCGCAGCGAGGTGTTGCGCGAGTGCCAACGGATCGATGGGCGTTCACGGTGGATGCCGACCCCCCGGATGGCGTTGACATAAATGCCGAGATCGTGCCGATCCACCAATCCGTCGAACTGCATTGATGACTGCAGACAGCCAAGCAGCCGCG
>CAYGMS010000344.1:0-2975 GCA_964350905.1 uncultured Thiobacillus sp.
TTGCCGAAAAGCTGGGTGCCGATATCGAGCAGGTGCGCCATGGCATCGGTTCCGACCCGCGCATCGGTTATCACTTTCTGTATGCCGGCTGCGGCTACGGTGGATCGTGCTTCCCCAAGGATGTGCAGGCGTTGCGTCGCACCGGTCAGGAAAACGGTATTGCCCTGCGCGTGCTGGATGCGGTGGAAGAAGCGAACGACGCGCAGAAACAGATTCTGGTGAACAAGCTGACCGCAAAGCTGGGAACAAATCTCAAAGGCAAGCACTTTGCCATGTGGGGTCTGGCGTTCAAGCCGAATACCGATGACATGCGCGAAGCGCCGAGCCGCGCCATGCTCGAGGCCCTGTGGGCAATGGGGGCGAGCGTGGCGGCTTACGACCCGGCGGCGATGGAGGAAACCCACCGCGTATATGGTGACCGTGCCGACCTGAAACTGGTTGACAGTCCGATGAATGCACTGGAAGGTGCGGATGCGCTGCTGGTCGTCACCGAGTGGAAAGTTTTCCGCAGTCCCAATTTCGATGCCATGAAGACGCTGCTGAAAGCACCGCTGGTTTTTGATGGGCGCAATCTGTATGAGCCGCAGGCGATGCGCGAGATGGGTTTCGAGTATTTCCCGATCGGGCGCCCCTGATGCTGTTTGCTGCTCGACTGATTGACAGGGCGTGGGGCATGCGATGAAGCAGGCCGTATGCATGAAATGGGGACAGCTGTATCCGGCGGACTATGTCAATAAACTCTATGGCATGGCGCGCCGCAATACTCAGGGCCCATTGCGCATCGGCTACATGACCGACGATGCGCAGGGCGTGCGCGAAGAGGTGGAGTGCATTCCATGCCGCAACGATGGTGGCAGACTCCGGCTCTCCCAGAGGGCGTGCGGGTCGTGGCTTTCCCGGGAGTCCCGAATCCTCATGAAGCGGTACGGGGCCTGTGGCCTGCCAAATGGTACAAGAAGTTCTACAAGCATATTCTGCCGACGCCGTGGATTACGGATTACTGGCAGGAGTAGGTTGGAAGTCAAACCCCGGAGAGGGCTGCGTTGGCCAGCGTAGTTCCAGGAGTGAACAATGAAACAAGCGGACAGATTGGGACCGTGGGGTGCGCTAGCGCCTCGTGGTGTGGGAAACCTTTTGTGGCAGGCGAGGAAGCTGGGTCTTGCTCACGGGCCGGTCAAAAAAGTCATTGCCGGACTGTGGTCGGGATTGGGTTTGCCTGCCCCGGTTGATATCCTTTACGCAGGCCTGAAATTCAGGGTTCATCCTTGGGACAATGTGGTCGAGAGCAAGATGTTGTTCGGCTCCAAGTTGCGGGATTGGGCGGAGATCAGACAGCTTGGGGAATTCGCCGGTAATGGCGGCGTATTTCTCGATATTGGCGCCAACATGGGGTACTACTCGTTGATGGCCGCACACTTGGGAGCGGAAAAAATCATGGCGTTTGAACCGAACCCGACGATGTATGACCGCTTGCAGTTCAATATTGAAGCTAATGACCTGGAAAACCGGATAACAGCATTGCCCATCGCATTGGGCGATCGGGTTGCAACGATGACTATGCTTGTTTCGGACCACGATATGGGCGGCAGCCATATTGGAGAGCATGGCGATGGTTCGGGAACGCCCATCGATGTTCAGATGAAACCTCTGGCTGACGTGCTGGCGGAGGAAGGGGTTGCCCATGTCGATGCAATAAAAATCGATGTCGAAGGCATGGAAGATGCGGTGTTGTTTCCCTTCTTCGAGAAAAGCCCGCGCGAGTTATGGCCCAGGCTTGTGATCATCGAACATACCAGCCAAAAGCAATGGAAACGCGACATACTGGCCTGGATGCTGGAATCGGGATACCGGGAAATCGAGCGAAACCGCTCGAATGCGATGTTGAGTCTGAATAAGCGTGCTGACTCACAACAGAATCGATAAACACCGATATTTCCGCTCTGCGTCGCAAGCGGTATGATGTGGGGTTCCTTGGTGGGAAAGACTTAATTGCCCGCCACATCAAACATTTGCTGAAATCATGAGCACCTACAAAACCATTGAAGACACGGTTGGCAACACCCCGTTGGTGCGCCTCAAGCGCATGCCCGGCGTGACGTCGAACACCATTCTGGTCAAGCTCGAAGGCAATAATCCGGCGGGTTCGGTTAAGGATCGCCCGGCGCTGTCGATGATTGATGCCGCCCAGGCGCGCGGCGACATCAAGCCGGGTGACACCCTGATCGAAGCAACCAGCGGCAACACCGGGATTGCTCTGGCGATGGCGGCGGCAATGCGCGGCTACAAGATGATCCTGATCATGCCCGAGCATCTGTCGATTGAACGGCGTCAGACCATGCGCGCCTTTGGTGCCGAGTTGCAACTGGTGAGCAAGGAAGCCGGCATGGAAGGGGCACGTGATCTGGCAGTGGCCATGGAAAACCAGGGCATCGGCAAGATCCTCGATCAGTTTGCCAACCCGGATAACCCGGAAGCGCACTACCGCACCACCGGCCCCGAAATCTGGCGCGACACACAGGGCAAAATCACCCACTTCGTATCCAGCATGGGCACCACCGGCACCATCATGGGCTGCTCGCGTTATTTGAAGGAACAGAACCCGGCGATCCGGATTTTGGGCGTGCAGCCGACTGAAGGATCGCAAATCCCCGGCATCCGCAAATGGTCGGATGAATATGTGCCGAAGATCTGTGAATACGAGCGGGTCGATCACATGATCTACGTCAGCCAATTGCAGGCCGAGGAAACTACCCGCCAGCTGGCGCGTGAGGAAGGCATCTTTGCCGGCATATCTTCTGGGGGCGCATTGTGGGCGGCATTGCAGCTGTCGAAAGAAGTCGAGAATGCCGTGATTGTCTCCATCGTCTGCGACCGCGGCGATCGCTATTTGTCCACCGGCGTCTTCCCCGCTTGATTTCCTGCCTGACGCTGTAGTGGCCAAAACCAAAACGATTTACACCTGTACCGAGTGCGGC
>CAYGMS010000345.1:0-2957 GCA_964350905.1 uncultured Thiobacillus sp.
GCACAGCGACGAAGCAATCCAGTTTTTAAGTTTGGCGCGGCTTACGCTTGGCGGTTAAACCTTCGCATGGCATGAGTCCGTTGGCCGGGGGTAGCCCGGCGGCTAGTCACTTTCTTTTGCTTCGCCAAAAGAAAGTAACCCAAGAAAAGGCGACCCCGCTCATCCCCGAAACCCCGAAAATCGAGCCTGCCGGGTGGGCGGCAAAGAACTCGCCCCGCTTTTGCTGTTTTGAATTGGTTTTTTGTGAGCGTGACTCAAACACCTTTGCCGCTGATCCACCCGGCAGCCTCGATTTTCGGCGGGACTGAGAGGGGATGAAAGTCAAAACCAGTGCGGCAATGACTGGACGTGTGATGACTAGCGTTTGCCCCCAAACAAACTCCCCAGCACCCCCCGAATAAGCGACCGCCCTGTCTGACTTCCAATGGCCCGCGCAGCCGATTTGGTAAACGCCTCGAGCGCGCCTTCGCGGCGACCGTTGCCGCCCAGCACTCCACCCAAAATGTCGCCCAGCCCACCGCCATTTGCAGCAGGCTTCGCGGCGGCTTTGGCCTGTTGCGTTGCCTGCGCCTGCGTGGCAGCGGCTTGTGCAGCCTGTTCGGCTCGCGCCTTCAGCGATTCATAAGCCGACTCGCGATCAATGGTTTTGTCGTAGACGCCGGCCACCAGTGAAGTCTGCATCAGGTGCTGGCGCTGCGCAGCGGTGATCGGGCCAAGCTGGCCTTGTGGCGGCACGATGAACGCGCGCTCGACCACGCCGGGACGGCCTTTAGCATCGAGGCAGGACACCAGTGCTTCGCCAACCCCCAGTTCGGTAATCACACTGACTTCGTCGAGTTCGGGGTTGTCGCGCATGGTTTCGGCCGCAGCCTTGACCGCTTTCTGGTCGCGCGGGGAAAACGCGCGCAGGGCATGCTGCACCCGGTTGCCCAGTTGCGACAGGATTTTGTCCGGCACGTCGGCCGGGTTCTGGGTGACGAAAAAAACGCCCACGCCTTTGGAACGGATCAGCCGCACCACCTGCTCGATTTTTTCCACCAGCGCATCGGGTGCGTCGTTGAATAGCAGATGCGCTTCGTCGAAGAAAAACACCAGTTTGGGCTTGTCGAGGTCGCCGGCTTCGGGCAGGTTTTCGAACAGCTCGGCCAGCATCCACAGCAGCAGCGTGGCGTACATCTTGGGAGCCTGCATCAGCGTGTCGGCCGACAGGATGTTGATCACGCCGCGCCCGCGGTCGGTCTGTATGAGGTCGGCGATGTTGAGCATGGGTTCGCCGAAAATCTGCTCGCCGCCCTGCGACTCCAGCGACAGCAGACCGCGCTGGATGGCACCGATCGAGGCGGATGAGACGTTGCCGTAGTCGGTGGTGAACTGCTTGGCGTTTTCGCCGACGAAGGCTAGCATCGCGCGCAGGTCTTTCAGGTCCAGCAGCAGCATGCCGTTGTCATCCGCCACCTTGAACACCAGGTTCAATACGCCGCTCTGGGTTTCGTTCAGATCCAGCATTCGCCCCAGCAGCAAGGGGCCCATGTCGGAGATCGTGGTGCGCACCGGATGGCCGCTGGTGCCAAACGGGTCCCACAGGGTGACGGGATAGCCCTGATGGACAAAGTTTTCCAGCTTCAGCATGGCGACGCGTTCGGTCACCTTGGCATTGCCGCCTCCGGCCTGCGATACACCCGACAGATCACCTTTCACGTCCGACATGAAACACGGCACGCCGATGCTGGAAAAGTGCTCGGCCAGCGTTTGCAGGGTGACGGTCTTGCCGGTGCCGGTGGCGCCGGTAATCAGGCCGTGGCGATTGGCCATCTGCGGCAGCAGGTGTATGTCCGTGGTGGCGTTTTTTGCGATGAGCAAGGGTTCGGTCATGTTGATTTCCGTAAGCGTAATGCTGAAATTGTAGCGACTTCGAATGCTGAATTGCCAAGGCCGGCTAATCGTTCCACAACCATGCCGCGCCGCGCCGCGCACCCCGCTGGAATCACCGAATTTCGGCGGCACAAGTTGGGTGTCGATGCGATCGGAAAACACATAACGCGGCCACAGTCGGGGCACCGTGTCGTACAGCCGACTGATGTTGGAGACGCCGCCGCCGAGCACGATGACGTCGGGATCGAGCAGGTTGATCACGCCGGCCAGCGCGCGCGCCAGCCTCTCCTCGTAGCGTGCCAGCGTGGCGCTGCAGGGGCCATACCCTGCCTGCGCCAGTTGCGCGATTTCGTGCGCGGGCAGGTCTTCGCCGCCGTAGCGGACATGGTCCGCTGCCAGTGCGCGGCCGGAGAGCCAGGTTTCGATGCAGCCTTTCTTGCCGCAGTAGCAGGCCGCTGCGGCGTCGAATTCGCGCGGGCTGGGCCAGGGGTGGAGCAGGGCTTCGCCGGTGGCGGGATGCATGCCGGTGGAAGCGCGGTCGGCCTGGGCGTGCGCGAACCGGAAGTAGGGCAGCGGGGTGTGCCCCCACTCGCCGGCAATCGCATTGGCGCCGGTGAGCACCTGACCCTTGACGACAATGCCGCCGCCGACACCGGTTCCCAGGATCACGCCAAAGACTACTGCCGCGCCGGCGGCAGTGCCATCAGTGGCCTCGGACAGCGCCAGGCAGTTGGCATCGTTGGCCAGTCGGACCGGGCGGCCGAGGGCGTGTTCGAGGTCTTGTTGTAGCGTCTGGCCGTTGAGGCAGATGGAGTTGGCGTTTTTTATCCGGCCGCTGGCCGGGGAAATTGCGCCGGGAGTGCCGACGCCGACGGTGCCGCTGGCGCCAAGCTCGACCTCGGCCTGTTGGACCAGTGTGGCAATGGCTGCAACGGTGGCGGGATAATCGTTTTGCGGGGTCGGTACACGGCGGCGCAGGGCCTCCTGTCCCGTGCCGTCGAGCGCAATCAGCTCGATTTTGGTGCCGCCAAGGTCGATGCCGAATCGTAGAGTGGAAGCCAAGGTGTAAAATCTCCGGCTATCTA
>CAYGMS010000346.1:0-2951 GCA_964350905.1 uncultured Thiobacillus sp.
TAGCCGAAAAATTCGAGAAACAGCATGCGCGCCCACCCGAAGGAAAACCGAGCGTCTACCCGCAAGGATTCAGCCGCAGCTGACCCCTTCGAACGATTGGCCGAGGGTGCATTTCACGCGCGTCTCGCTGCCTCTTCCGGGTTGTCTGTCGTGTTGTTCAGCGCGCCACACTGCGGCGCGTGTCGGGCCTGGAAACTACTGCTCCCGGCTGCGCTGTCGGATCAGGCCAGCGTGTTTTATGAAGTGGACGTCAGCGAAGCGACCGGGGTCGCACACTATTTCGGCATCTTTCACCTGCCCACGGTGTATCTGTATCGCGATGGGCAGTTTCATGCCGAACTGCAGTGTGAAGCGCGACAGGACAGTATCCGCCAGACCGCGCAACACCTGCTAAACGCGTCAGCACAGGATGAGCCCTAAATCACTTCGCGAGACATCGAGCGCCCCACACATCAATGCTACCGGCCGGATTCCTCGATGTTTCGCCATGAAGCCGAATTTCACATCGACTCCTTCGCGAAGCAGGCCGCGGCTTTTTTCAGGATACCGCGCTCCATCCTGAACTTGACGGTGTACTGTGTATGTTTGCGGTTGGCTGGATGGCTTGCCGGCGAGTTCGCGTCGGTCCGCAATTCGCTGGCCGATAATCAGACCGCCCAGTTGCATCACGTCACCTTGACTCTGGCAGGCCGAATCGCCCCACAGACGTTAAGGAATGCGCCCTGCTCCAACAGGGATAACGCCAAGACAAATCGCAGCGACGGAGAGCAAGATGCCCACAATTTCCTCACCGAAAGAAACGCAAACTTTCTCATGGTTTGTCTTGGGCCTGATGGCCAGTGTCACCTTTGTGGGGATACTGTCCGAGCTGGTGCCGTCGGGCATTTTGCCGCAGATGACCGAGGGGCTGGGCATTGAGGAAAGCGAGGTGGGTTTTCTGGTGGGGGTGTATGCGCTGGCTTCCGCCATTGCCGCCATCCCGCTGGTCAGCGCCACCCTGGCGTTCAACCGCAAGACGTTGCTGATGGCCCTTCTGATCGGGTTCGCGGCTTCCAATATCGTCGTCGGTCTCGCGTCGTCCTATACGGTCATCATCGCCGCACGCATCGTCGGCGGCATTTGCGCGGGCGTGATGTGGCCGATGATCGCGGCCTACGGTACACGGCTGGTCCCCGAGAACATGCATGGCAAGGCCATCACAGTCATCATGTCGGGCAACACCCTGGGCATCAGCATCGGCCTGCCGGTGATGACGACGATTGGCCTCACCTTTGGCTGGCGCAGTGTCTTCCTGGCCCTGGGCGCGATTGTCGCAGTCATTGCCGTGCTGTCGTACCTCTATTTGCCTGAGGTGAAAGGTGAGAAGCTCAACAGGAGCAATTCGCCCCTGGCGGTGCTGAAAATGCCGTCGATGCTGATCGTCCTGCTGTTGACCTTTCTATCGGTCGCGGCCCACTACGGCATCTATACCTACATCACCTTGCTGGTGGAGATGATCGGTTTCGCCGGTGGCATCGGCGTGGCGCTGCTGATCTTCGGGATCGGTTCGGTGATCTCGGTGGTTGTTTCTGCGAAATACATCGACGCCTATTTGCGCCCCCTGATTATCGCAATGCTCGGCATAGGCGGCATTTCCATGGCCATGTTCCTTGCCTTCAAGGGCACCATGGGTATCTCGCATGCCGCATTTTTCCTTTGGGGTCTGGCCTTTGGTCCACTCGTGACGATGTATCAAACCGCCGTGACCAAGCAGGTTGAAAAAGCCAGGGACATCGCGACTTCAGTGCAATCCAGCGTCTTCAATCTCTCCATCATGGTCGCCACATGGATCGGCGGCATGCTGTTGATCAATTTCCCGGCAAGCGGCGCCAAGCTCATCGTCTACCTGTCACTGGCGTGCTTTGTTCTGGCCATCATCATTGCGTTCCTGGCCAAGCGCACCCTGCGGTCTTCCCCTGGTCCGTCCACCCGTCCATGAAAGAGAAAGCCATGAAAAAGTTCACCAATGCTCGAATCTACCGACAGCACGATGAAGCCAGCGAGATCCTGGTTGATCAAGGCGTCATCAAACAGATCGGCAAGAATTTGCCCAAGGCCGACGAGGAAATCGACCTGCAGGGCCGTCTGGTGGTCCCGCCCTATGTCGATCCCCATCTACACCTGGATTATGTTTACACCGGCGGCAGCGCGGGCGCCAAGAACACGAGCGGCACGCTGTTCGAAGGCATCGCCCGCTGGCACGATGTCAAGAAAACCCAGACGCTCGAGGACGCCAGGGAGCGTGCACTGAAGGGCATCCAGGAAGAGGTGTCCAAGGGCGTTCAGTTCATCCGCACCCACATTGACGTGTGCGATCCCAGACTGACCGGACTGAAGGCGATGCTGGAAATCCGGGAACAGCTCAGGGACAAGGTCACCATTCAGATCGTCGCGTTCCCGCAGGAGGGCATGTACGCCTACAAGGGGGGCGACGAGATGGTTGAGGAGGCGCTGAAGATGGGCGCGGACTGTGTCGGCTCCATTCCACACTTCGAGTGGGCACGCGAGATCGGGGAGAAATCCATCCATCGCACCGTTGAACTGGCCGTCAAGTACAACAAACTGATCGACGTGCATTGCGACGAGACCGACGACGTGATGAGCCGCTTTGTCGAACTGCTCAACGCCCTGGTGATGACCGAAGGCATTGGCACGCGCACGGCCGCCAGCCACACCTGCTCTTTCGGCTCGGCGGACAACGCCTATGCGTTCCGCATGATGAGTCTGTTCCAGAAGTCGGGGCTGAACTTCATCTCGCTGCCAACCGAGAACGCCTATCTGCAGGGCCGGCAGGACACCTATCCCAAGCGCCGTGGCCTGACCCGGGTGAAGGAGCTGTGGGAGAGCGGCATCAATGTCTGTTTCGGCCAGGACTCGATCAACGACCCGTGGTATCCGGTCGGCAACGGCAA
>CAYGMS010000347.1:0-2378 GCA_964350905.1 uncultured Thiobacillus sp.
AGAAACAATTGGGTTATCCTCTTCATCCTGGTGCACCCAAGCTATCCGCGACCCCGTTTCATTGTTTGAAAGCGACTACCACTTTGCCGTCACTGCCCTGCGCCAGCTTTCCCAGGGGCAAGCCATCGCGCAGTGGGGTCACGATGACGACGCCCAGCGCCTGAACATTACCGCTCCGCGCGATTTGGTGGATCGCCTGCGTCAACTCCCGCGCGAAGCCCAGGATCCGAATGACCAGTACGTGCTGAGTGCCAAGGTTCGGGATGTTGCCGACGCTATCGAGACCGCTCGTCAGGCCCGTGCCGAGGACGACACCTGGCCGCGCCTGCACTATCTCTGGCAGCAGCATCCCATCATGGAATGGCTGGCTGATCGGGTGCTTACAGGTTTTGGCCGACACCGCGCACCCGCCATCAAGAGCCCGCGCCTGGCGCCGAACGAGCAGGCTTTTGTGCTGATGGGCCTGATCCCCAACCGCAAGGGGCAACCGCTTCTGGTGGAATGGCAGGCTGCCGTGCGCAAGGGGGAGGACGCTTTCCACCTGGAACCGCTGGACCTGTTCATCGCGCGTGCAGGGCTCAAGGCAGGCGCGCTAGCCAACCCCGGCAGCGGCGCTCCGCTGGAATCATTGCAAGCGGCCTTGCCCACTGCCGTGCAGACCATGCACGCGCACATGTACGAGCGGCAAGTTGTGTTTTCCACCAGCATGGCCGCCAAGCTGGAAAGTACGCTGGCCGATCTCAGGCGCTTGCAGGACCGGCAAATCGTTCAGCTTGAACTCAACCTCGAACGAAGTGATCAAGCCGAGGCTTTCAAGAAAAGTCGCCTCGAACAGCGCAGCAAACAGATTCACCGTGTCTTCGACGACTACCGCCAGTGGGTAGAAGACACCATGAGCACCGAGCCCCACGCCTGGATACAGGTACTGGCCGCCGTACACGGCTGAACTCAACACAACAATAACCGACCCGAGACTCCCCATGCCCGTCGCTGACGCCATCCAGACCTTTGCCGGCATCGCCAACGAGAACGAGTTCTACAGCCACCATTATCTGGGTGAGGTGTTCAAGGGTGACATCAAGGCCCGGCTAGATGCCTGGCAGGCGCAAGAAGACGCGCAACAGGAACAAGCGCAATGCACAGACGGTGCGCAGGCATTCAAGGCGCCGCCCAAGGCGCTCGGATCCTGGGCTGGAAAATGGTTTGCCCTGCGTAGTCAAATCACCAAAAGCCGTGATCCGGAAGAGCGCCTGAAGCGCTTTGCCGACCAGCAACGCGGCCTGCTCACCGCGCTCGGTTACAGCCTCAGCCCTGCTCGTGTCGAGCTCCACCCCGGCATGACCTTGCTCTGCTGGCAGGCGATCGGTAACCAGCTGTTAATCCTGCCGGCCTATAACCCCAGCCAGGAAGACGACGACATTCTCGACCAGCGCCTCAGCGCGCTGCATTACAACGGCATCCCCGCACCCAAGGCATTCAAGGACATGGATGGCTGGGCCGAAATTGTCTCCGAGGCCATTTTTGGCAGTGACCAGCCGCCGCGCTTCGTCATCCTCGCCGGGCTTGATGAGTGGCTACTGTTGGACCGCTTCAAATGGCCCAACAACCGCGCGCTGCGTTTTAACTGGCAGGAAATCCTCGACCGCAAAGACACGCCCACCCTGCAAGCCGCCGCTTGCCTGTTGCACCGCGACAGCCTGGCCCCCGAATCCGGCACTAGCCTGCTCGAACAGCTCGACGAAAACGCCCACAAGCATGCTTTCGGCGTCAGCGAAGATCTCAAATACGCCTTGCGCGAAGCCATCGAGCTGATCGGCAATGAAGCCGCCGAGCAGCTGCGCCAGAAAGCAGCGGAAGCGGGCAAGGGTTTCTACACGGGCAAAGACGCACTGGATCCCGAACAGCTCAGCCTCGAATGCCTGCGCCTGGTCTATCGCCTGCTGTTCATGTTCTACATCGAGGCGCGACCCGAGCTCGGCTACGTCCCCATCCAGAAGAGTGACGTCTACCTCAAGGGCTACAGCCTGGAATCGCTGCGCGACCTGGAGCTGACCCCGCTCAACACGCCACAGGCGCGCGACGGCCATTACTTCGATACCAGCCTGCGCCAGCTGTTCTCCCTGGTGGCGAATGGTTGCGGCCACAGCGCCCAGCATAGTCTCGCCACCAGCAGCGTGCGCGATGCCTTCACCCTGGCGCCGCTGGACAGCCGTTTGTTCGATAACAGCGCCACCCCGTTGCTCGACAAGGTGCGGCTGCCCAATCACGTCTGGCAGCAGGTTATCCGTCTGATGTCGCTCTCAGCCGGCAAGGGGCGGCGGCGCGGCCGGGTCAGCTATCAGCTGCTTTCCATCAACCAGTTGGGTGCGGTGTACGAG
>CAYGMS010000347.1:2388-2950 GCA_964350905.1 uncultured Thiobacillus sp.
GTGTACGAGGCCCTGCTGTCCTACCGGGGCTTTTTCGCTGCCGATGATCTCTACGAAGTGATGCCGGCCCCGAAAAAGGCCAGCGCAAGTACCAATGACTATGACGACGGGGATGGGCAGGATGAGGAAGCTGACACCGGTACTGGCGGCGGCAGCACCGACATGCTGGACAACGCCTGGTTTGTCACGGCCAGCCGCATTGAAGACTACGCTGCCAACGAACGCGTATACGACATCGACGAAGCCGGTCACAAAAAGCTGCGCAAATACCCCAAGGGCACTTTCATATATCGCCTGGCCGGCCGTGACCGGCAAAAATCCGCCAGCTACTACACCCCGCAGGTACTCACCCGCTGCCTGGTTAAATACGCGCTCAAGGAGCTGTTGCAGGGCAAGACTGCCGACGACATCCTCAGCCTCACCGTTGTCGAGCCCGCAATGGGTAGCGCCGCCTTCTTGAATGAAGCGGTCAACCAGCTCGCGGAAAAATACCTGGAGTTGAAACAGGCCGAACTGGGCCGCCGCATCCCCCATGATGACTACGCGCACGAACTGCAAAAGG
>CAYGMS010000348.1:0-2930 GCA_964350905.1 uncultured Thiobacillus sp.
ACTAACCGGTCCGCAAAATGGTACGTAAACTGGCTTATTCAGTCTCCGAGCGTGAACACTGGGTGTCGGCCCTCGGCGCCCTGTTTGGCATTCTGGCGGTGATGTGGGTGGGCGAAACCTGGCTGGGCAAGAACGGCGGCCTGCTGTCCGTGGCCTCGATGGGAGCGGCCTCTGTGTTGCTGTTTGCCGCACCGCATGGCGCACTGTCGCAGCCGTGGCCGGTGTTCGGCGGCAATATTGTGTCGGCATTGATCGGCGTCACCTGTGCGCGCTGGCTGGGCGCCGATCCGATGCTGGCCGCGTCGCTGGCGGTGGCGCTGTCGATCGCGGCCATGTACAGCCTGCGCTGTCTGCATCCGCCGGGCGGGGCGACGGCACTGTATGCCGTGCTGGGTGGCGATGCAGTGCATGCGCTGGGATATGGTTATGCATTCAATCCGGTGTTGATCGATGTCGTCATCCTGCTGGCGGTGGCGGTGACGTTCAACTATCCGTTTGCCTGGCGGCGCTATCCGCAATCCTGGCATCTGCGTCGGCCGGTCAAGGCTTCCGATACCGCCGAAAAGAGCATGATTCCGCACAGCAGCCTGGTTTATGCCCTGTCGCAGATCGACACGTTTGTCGACGTCAGCGAGGAGGATTTGCAGCGAATTTATGCCTTGGCGCTGGCAGGGGAAGTGCCGGCCGCACCCGCAACATCCACACATTCCATGCGGCCCGTTGAGGTGCTGCGCTAGCGGCGATTTGTTGCGCCACCTGCTTAAAGATATTTGATGCGGCTGCGCAACGCGTCGATGTCCGTCACCGCATCGTGCAGCGTGCTGCCGTCCTCGCCCGTTCCGACGATCACGCCCTTGCCTGACACGGGAATGATCGTGTCGATCTGGAAGCGTCCGGTCGTGCCGCGCAGAAAGCATTCCTCGTCGAAATAGAGACGGTCACCTTGTGTGCCGATAGCATCGGATTCGAGCGTGTCAAATCCGATCAGCCTGGCGAGGTCATTGCGGTCGTCAAGGTCGACGGACTCGATGGATCGGCTCTCGGGGTCGATCAAAATGGCTTTCATTTCTGGCACCTCATTCGTTACACGTTTAATTCAAGTACCCGGCCAATTCAAGTGCCCGCCCCGACGGAGGTAGGCGTTGCTGCCCGATCAGCCGAGATCAAAGCGATCCGGATTCATCACCCTGGTCCATACTGCCACAAAGTCGTGGACGAACTTCTCCTGTGTATCCGAACAGACATAGACCTCAGCCAGCACCCATAGCTGGGAATTCGAACCGAAGACCAGGTCGACGCGGGCGCCGGTCCATTTGACTTCGCCGGTGTTGCGGTCGCGGCCTTCGACACCGGCTTCCACTCCGTATAGCGAAGTCATTCCATTTAAGACCATGCTTAAGGGGGCGTCTAATGAATAGTCTAGAATCAAACGATTGATAAAATCGAATGACTGGCCATGACACTTCAAGAACTGAAATATCTGGTGGCACTGGCTGACCATGGCCACTTCGGGCGCGCCGCGGAAGCCTGCTTCATCACCCAGTCGACGCTATCGACCCAGCTCAAAAAGCTGGAGGATTTCCTGGGCGTCACGCTGTTTGATCGCAGTCTCAAGCGCGTCATGCCCACGCCAATCGGGCGTGAGATCCTGCAGGCTGCGCGCAATATCGTCGAGGAGTCCGAACGGATCAAGGACCTGGCCACGCATGCACAGGACCCGATGGCGCGAACACTGCGGCTTGGCATCATCCCTACGCTCGGGCCGTATTACCTGCCGCATGCGTTGATGCTGATGCACAAGAAACATCCCGGCCTGCGGATGTTGCTGCGCGAGGAAATGACGCCGCAGATTCTGGAGCATCTGGCCGATGGCAAGCTCGATGCGGGCCTGCTGGCCTTGCCTGTCGGTGACGATAATCTGCGCGTCGAAGCTCTGTTTTATGAGCCTTTTTTTGCCGCGTTGCCGGCAGGCCATGCGCTGGCCAAACGCGAGGCACTGAAAGTGCCCGACATCATGGCCGAGAAACTGCTGCTGCTTGACGAAGGCCACTGCCTGCGCGATCAGGCGCTGGATGTCTGTGGAGCAAACTCGAAGGGGCGAGAGGAGGTGCGCGCCACCAGCCTGGAAACGCTGCGTCAGATGGTGGGAATGGGGCTGGGGATGACATTGCTGCCGGCATTGTCTGTTGACGCCGGGCCGCGCGTCAGTAAAAAGTCGGTTGAAATCCGGCCGTTCAGGAAGCCTGTTCCCGGCCGCACGATCGGCCTGGTGTGGCGCAAGCGTGCGCCGTTCCCCGAAACTTTCGAGCGTCTCGCAGCGACCTTGAAGGAGCATTTGCCTGCTGAAGTGGAGCCGGTCTGATGTCAGAACTCAACGACCCACGCGTCTTTTTTGCCGCCGAGCGCACGCTGCTGGCGTGGAACCGCACCGGCCTCAGCCTGATGGCTTTTGGCTTCGTGGTCGAACGCTTCGGTTTGTTCGTGCACATGTTGCGGCAAGTGCCCGGCCATATTGGGCGCGATTTTTCATTCTGGATTGGGGTTGCCTTCATCGGGCTGGCCCTGCTTGTGATCGGTTTCTCCATCGCGCAGTACCGCCGTGTGCTGGCGACCCTCAAGCCGGCCGAAATTCCCGCACACTACTGCAGCTGGTCAGGCATTGTGATGAACTTATCGGTGACGGTCCTGGGTTTGGCGCTGATCGCCTATCTGTTCACCGAGTTCTAATCTCTACCGCTTGTTTCAGGCGACCGCCACGCTTTTTACCTGAGCCACTACGGTCAAGCCTGGCTGCAGGTTCAGCACATGGGCTGACTTGCGGGTGATGCGCGACAGCAGCACGCTGTCTTCCAGCGCCAGACGCACCAGCACCTGACCCGGTGCATCGTCGGCAATCTCAATAATGCGCGCGGGCAGCAGATTGAGGATGC
>CAYGMS010000349.1:0-2927 GCA_964350905.1 uncultured Thiobacillus sp.
CGCTGCGTCGAGTTCTGCCCGGATGACGACGTGATCCAGATGAAATGGGGGCCGGTGCCGTTGTTCAAGTCCAGCCGCGAGTACTACAAGCGCCGCATGAAGGGCGAAATGCCGGACAGTTCAGTAAAAATCAGCCGCGGTATGTAATTAAATCAAGAAACCCCTGAATAAGTTGTCATTGCGAAGCACGAAGTAACGAAGCAATCTCGCAACTCTTTGAAAAACAAGATTGCTTCGCTACGTTCGCAATGACCTCGCGCAATTGGCCAGAGGTTCTTAAGTGTCACGTAAGGGAAAATAATCAATGATAAAAAAAAGACTTTATTTATTTTTATCAGCATGCTTTTCTGGGACTGTTATGGCATCAGATCAGGCTGCCGACCAGGGCGTGCAACTTCAGCAGGTGGTCGTATCCGCCTCGCGCATTGAACAGCCAGTCGAGGACGTCAACGCCTCGGTGCAAGTAATAACAGCCGATCAAATTGCAAAATTTTCGGGGAGAAGCATATCCGAGGTGCTGCAGTATGCGACCGGGCTTTTTGTTAAGGACTCTGGCAGCAGCTCCTCTATTTCCATACGCGGCTTCGATACGTCACATACCTTGCTACTGGTGGACGGTCTTAAACGCACTGAAAAATACGCCGGTTACAACCAGAACAATATCCAACTTGAAGACATTGAGCGCATCGAAATCGTGCGCGGACCAATGTCCGCCCTATATGGCTCTGAAGCTCTTGGCGGGGTGGTAAACATCGTGACTCGCAAACCCGGCCATAATAATGAATATGGCCTTCGAGCTACGGCAGGAATCGCGGAAGGGTCCCAACGGGACACAACTATAATCGGCGCATATGCCAATCTTGGAAAAGGGGATATAAAACATCGTTTGAGTTTCGAAAGCAAACGCCGCGATGATTTTCGTATAAACCAAGATAGTGTCACAACGGATCTTAACAATGAGAATCGTGACTTTTTTACATATCAGGGCGAATACAAGTTGAATGCCACCGACTCCATTGGATGGAGCGGCGAATATGCCAATCAGGATGATTGGGGTACTGGATTAACCGCTACCAACAGGTTATATAAAAAAATCGAGAAAGATGAGCGTCTTTTCCTGTCTGGAAGATATAACGCAGCCGTCGGAAGCGGTTTATTGACCATCAAGGGGGCCTATGGCTCATCCACGTCCGATGTTAACAGGGGCACGATAGCAAACGAAACCACAAAATTCGATCAAACACAATTTGATAGCCAATATGTCTTCCAACCGATGACCGAACATACGGTTAATGTGGGCTACATCTTTCAGAAAGATGATGTTGATATCAGCACAAATTCGAAAACAGTGATTCGGACTGTCCATGGTGTTTTTCTCCAAGACCAATGGAAGCTTGGCAATAAGGTTGAACTGAGTTTGGGGGCGCGTAGTGACCACTACAGCGATTTTGGATCCACCTTAAACCCCAAGGCATCCCTAGCCTGGCGTCCCGGGCAATGGACCTTGCGGGGTGGGTATGGGACGGCCTTCAAAGCACCGAGCATACTTAATCTTTATATGACGGACATGATTAGGGGAAGCTACCTGATCAGGGGAAATCCTAATCTGCAACCCGAAGAGGTGCGCACTTCAGAGTTGGCTGTCGGCTACGATTTTGGCAGGACGCGTGCCGAAATCATCACCCACCGTTCTGATATCGACAACCTGATTGCCTCGGTGCGATCTGGAACTGTTGGGACCAAAACGCTAACGGTTTATCAGAACGTCAATAAAGCCCACATCGAAGGAACCGAGTTTATCCTCGTTACAGATTTCACCAAAAGCTGGCAAGCTAGCATTTCACTCGAAAACATCGATGCAGTTGATGGCAATACCGGCAAAAAACTGACTGACAGGGCCGCATGGGAAGCAAGAGGGGGGGTCAGCGGAAAAATCGGAAAGCTAGGTCTAAGTGGGCGAATACGCCATATCAGGGATTATTGGGCAGCGAATGCTGCTCCAGCCTCTCCCAACTACAATAGCCAATGGACGTCCATGGATATTCGTCTTGATTGGCCAATTTCCCGAAGCAGCAGTGTTTTCACAGGGGTGGACAACCTTGAAAACAATAGGATGCCTGAAAACATGATGCTGAGAGGAACGCCAGAGGATCCAGGCGCCCGATATTACTATCTGGGTTACAAAGGAAAACTCTAATGCTTGACACCATCATGCCGGGCACTGCACCGCTGCCCGAAACCATCGGCATGTTCTCGGTCTGGCTGCTCGGCGTGTCCATGGGCCTGACGGCCTGTACCGTGACCTGCCTGCCGTTCATGGGCACCTGGGTGCTGGGGCGCGGCGGCAGCAACCGCGAGACGCTGACGGATACCGGCATATTCCTGCTCGGCCGGGTGACAGCCTACAGCCTGCTCGGCGGCCTGGCCGGCGCACTCGGCATGTGGCTGACCCAGGCGCTGTCGAGCGGCATCGGCAATGCCTTCATCGGCGCCGCCAGTATCGGCGCGGGTATCTGGCTGTTCCTGCCGGCACGGCGCACAAGCCCATGCAGCGCGGCAAGGCGCGGCGCCGGTACACCGCCTTTCCTGCTCGGATTTTCCCTGAGCCTCACTCCCTGCGCCCCGCTGGCCTCGCTCCTGGCCGTCTGCGCGCTGTCCGGCGGCATGCTGTCCGGTGTCAGCTACGGTCTGATGTTCGGCCTCGGCGCAGCTCTGACGCCCCTGCTGCTATTGCTTCCGCTGCTGAACCTGTTCGGCGCGCGAATGCGGGACAGCCAGCCATGGCTGGCAAAGTGGATCCGCCTGGGTGCGGGGATGGTCCTGGTACTGATCGGGATACGGCGGCTGTGGCTGATCTAGACAACACCCTGCGCTGCCCCTCGTATTCAATGGACGAAACGTCCGCTTCGCAAAGAACAGGCTTTCCC
>CAYGMS010000350.1:0-1103 GCA_964350905.1 uncultured Thiobacillus sp.
CCAGCGTCGGCAAGCCGCTCAACCTGACCGAACTCGAATTCATGCACATCCACAAGACCGGCGCGCTGATCCGCGCGTCGGTGCTGCTGGGAGCACAGTGCGGCACGCTGGACGAGTCGACCGAGGCGGCGCTCGACCACTACGCCAAGTGCATCGGCCTGGCTTTCCAGGTGGTGGACGATGTCCTCGACGCCGAAGCGCCCACCGCCACCCTGGGCAAAACCGCCGGCAAGGATGCCGCCGATAACAAACCCACCTATGTCAGCCTGCTTGGGGTGGCACGCGCACGTGAACTGGCGCAGGAACTCCGTGCCGATGCGCACAAGGCCCTGGCAGGACTGGGCGAACCGGCCGAACGCTTGCGTCAACTGGCCGATTTCGTGGTCGAACGGACATTCTGAGATGACCACACCATTACTCGACACCATCCATTCACCGGATGACCTGCGCGCCCTGTCGCCTGCCGAACTGCCGAAGCTGGCGGCCGAATTGCGCACTTTCCTGGTGAATTCGGTTGCCCAGACAGGCGGACACCTGGCCTCCAACCTCGGTGCGGTGGAGCTGACGCTTGCGCTGCATTACGTATTCGACACGCCAAACGACCGCATTGTCTGGGACGTCGGCCACCAGACCTACGTCCATAAAATCCTCACCGGTCGCCGTGAAGCCATGGCCCACCTGCGCCAGGCGGATGGGATTGCCGGTTTTCCGCGTCGCGCCGAAAACGATGCCTTTGGTACAGGCCACTCCAGCACCTCGATCTCGGCCGCGCTCGGCATGGCCGAGGCCTTTCTGCAGACGGGGTCGAAGCAACGCGCTGTGGCCGTCATCGGCGATGGCGCCATGACCGCCGGTATGGCATTCGAGGCTCTGAACAACGCCGGCAATACCGATCTGCCCCTGCTGGTGGTGCTGAACGACAACGATATGTCGATCTCCCCCAATGTCGGCGCATTGAACAACTATCTGGCACGGCTGATATCGGGACGCTTTTATGCCGCTGCCCGCCGCGCCGGCGAAAAAGTGCTGTCAGTCGCCCCCCCGATCCGCGAACTGGCCAAACGCGCCGAAGAGCACATGAAAGGCATGGTGACGCCCGGCAC
>CAYGMS010000350.1:1203-2911 GCA_964350905.1 uncultured Thiobacillus sp.
TGCGTTTTTCCCAGGAATTCCCCAAGCGCTATTTCGATGTCGGCATTGCCGAACAGCATGCGCTGACCTTTGCCGCCGGCCTCGCCTGTGAAGGCGTCAAACCGGTGGTGGCGATTTACTCGACCTTTCTGCAGCGCGCTTACGACCAGCTGATTCACGATGTTGCACTGCAAGGCCTGCCAGTCATGCTGGCGATCGATCGCGCCGGGCTGGTGGGCGCCGACGGCCCCACCCACGCTGGCAGCTTCGACCTGTCCTTTCTGCGCTGCATTCCCAATATGCTGATCGCAGCACCGTCAGACGAGAATGAATGCCGCCGCCTGCTGAGCACAGCATTTCTGCATGATGGCCCGTCGGCCGTGCGCTACCCGCGTGGCAGCGGCACAGGCGCCGTGATCGAAGCCAGTCTCGAACCCCTCGACATTGGCAAGGGCGTGCTGCGGCGCAGTGGCCAGGACGTCGCGTTTATCGCCTTTGGCAGCCTGGTCGCCCCGGCACTGGTCGCAGCAGAAGCGCTTGACGCCAGCGTCGCCGACATGCGCTTCGTCAAACCACTGGATGTGGACCTGTTGCAGGAACTGGCACGCACCCATCGCCTGCTGGTGACGCTGGAAGAAAATGCCGTGGCGGGCGGTGCCGGCGCAGGCGTGGCCGAGACACTGAGTGCACTGGGGATTTATACGCCTATTCTTAATCTGGGTTTGCCCGACACCTTCATCGACCATGGTGACCCCGTCAGGATGTTGGCTGACTGCGGACTGGACGCCACAGGCATCGAACACAGCGTCCGCCAGCGGTTAACCCTGTTGGCCCACAAGGGGACCCCGGCTTCCTAAGGGCTAAAGCCGAAAGATCGTATGCCTGAGTAGTTTACTCAACTATTATGACAGTTTATACTTAGTCTAAATCGTACCCAGTTAAACTGACATCACCACAAGGAGCCTGCCATGAACCAGATTTGCGATACGGAATGTATGCCGGACGTACAAAGCTCGGCTGATACACGGGAAATCGCCATCAACAAGGTCGGCATCAAGAGCATTCGCCACCCCATACGTGTGGCCGACAAGAGCGATGGCGTCCAGCACACCATCGCCAACTTCAATATGTATGTGTACCTGCCGCATAACTTCAAGGGCACGCACATGTCGCGTTTCATCGAAATTCTCAACACGCGCGAGCGCGAGATTTCGGTCGAGAACTTCGAGGGCATGCTGCGCCAGATGGTCAAGCTGCTGGAAGCCGAATCAGGCTACGTTGAAATGACCTTTCCCTATTTCATCAACAAGTCCGCACCGGTCTCCGGCGTGCAAAGCCTGCTGGATTATGAAGTCACGTTTATTGGCGCCATCGAAAAGGGACACTTCACCCACACCACCAAGGTGCTGGTGCCGGTGACCAGCCTGTGCCCCTGCTCGAAGAAGATTTCCGACTACGGCGCGCACAACCAGCGCTCACACGTGACGGTCACTGCGAAAACCAACGGCTTCCTGTGGATTGAAGACCTGGTGCGCAAGGTGGAAGACCTGGCCTCATGTGAGTTGTTCGGCCTGTTGAAACGCCCCGACGAAAAATGGGTTACCGAGCGCGCCTACAACAATCCTAAATTTGTCGAAGATATCGTGCGCGATGTGGCGGCCGCAATGAACGCCGAACCCCTGATCGATTCCTATATCGTGGAGGCAGAAAACTTCGAGTCGATTCACAA
>CAYGMS010000351.1:0-2907 GCA_964350905.1 uncultured Thiobacillus sp.
TCCTTGCCCTGACGATAAGTCAGGTTGAGGATAGAAATCGGTTTCACTTCCACCACGGCTTCGGCTTGCGCCTCGCCTTCTTCCTCACCCTCGGCCTTTGGCTTGGCAACTGCATCGATGTTGATACCTGAATTCGATACCTGGCCGGTGGCCAGCACTACCAGATCAACATCGACCATGGCGGCATCGCTGTCGTCCAGAATCAGGTCGTGGAATTTCACCGTGCTGGTGGCGCCGTTGGGCACCACTTCGGCCACCTTGCCCTTGGTGAAGATGACGCCTTTTTCCTGCGCGCTGCGATAGAAGTCTTCGCCATTGCCTGGCGTGCGCAGGTCCGTGTAGATGATGGTGGTATCAACCGCCGGATTCGTATCCTTGAAATACATCGCCTGCTTGATGCTGGCGTTGCAGCAGAAACCCGAACAGTACGACAGATGCTTGCCGGTGGTGTCACGCTGGCCAGCACACTGCACGAACACAACCGACTTGACTGGTTGACCGTCGGACGGACGGCGGATCACGCCATCCTTACCGGCGGCTTCAATCGCCAGCGCTTCGAGGCCAGCCTGATCCACCACGTTGGGCGACTTGCCACCACCGAGTTCCGGCAGTTTGTTCATGTCGTACAAGGTGAAACCGGACGCCTGAATGATGGCGCCGATGTCTTCGGTGTGGGTCGCGCCCGATTCGGTGGCGATATCCACCACAAAGCGCCCCGGTGCGCCATCCGTCTTGGCGAGCGTCGCGTTCAGATACACCTTGATGTTGCTGTCGGCCTGTACTTGCGATACTAGATCGTCGACGCCGGTGTCGGCGGGTGACTTGTACGGCTCGTGCACCGGCACGCGCTTGTAGAGTTTGGCACCCCAGCCACCGAGTGCACCGGCTTTCTCGACCAGCACTACCGGATAACCGGCTTTGGATGCTTCAATTGCGCTCGTCATGCCGGTCACGCCGCCGCCCACCACCAGCAGGGTCTTGTTGGTGCCGGTGTTGGCATTGCCGCCGGGTGCGGTCATCGCCTTGACTTCGGCACAGCCCATGCGGATATAGTCTTCCGCCATTTCCTGGGTGGTCTCGCGTGCTTCTTCGTTATCAGGACGAATCCAGATCACGCCTTCACGCAGGTTGGCACGTGCCACGGCATTTTCCGGAAAGAAAAATGCCTCGGTCTTGGCGCGGCGCGAACAGGCGCCGATCATGACGTGCGTCACGCCTTCGTTTGCGATGTCGTTCTTGATCATCGCCACGCCGTCGGCGTTGCACAGAAAATCATGCGACTTCGCCATCGGCACCTTGCCGTCCTTCTGGGCAATCTTGACCAGTGCGTCTGTGTCCAGGCGCTCACCCAGACCGCAGCCTTTGCAGATATACGCTGCAACTTTGATGTCTGCCATTTATGCCTCCGCCTTTGCTACTTTGTTGACTACCTGAATCGCACGCAAGGCGGCAGCGGTGGCCGATTGCACTGCACGGTTCACATCCAGCGCATTCGTTGCACAACCCGCACCGAACACGGCACCGTTGGCCGGATCGGCTTCGATAAAGCCACTGGAGTCGGCGACGATATGCCCCGGGATATTGATGCCCTTGACCGAGGGCTCCATGCCCACCGCCAGCACCACCAGGTCATGCGGCGTGGTGTAACGCTTGTAGCCTTCGGTGTTGACGCCATGGCACACCGGGTTGCCGCTCTCGTCTTCGGTGACCTTCGCCACCTTGGACTTGATGAAGTTCACCGACGTATCAGCCTGTACTTTTTGATAGAAATCTTCAAAGCGGTCGATCGCGCGGATGTCGATGTAGTAGATGGTCGACTTGCCGTCTTCCGGATATTTCTCGCGTACGTAATGGGTCTGCTTCAGCGAAGCCATGCAGCAGATGCGCGAACAGTGGCGCAAATGGTTTTCGTCGCGTGAACCGGCACACTGGATGAAGGCGATATTTTTCGCCTCCTTGCCATCGCTCGGACGCAGGATCTTGCCGCCCGTGGGGCCATGAATGTCGGCCAAGCGCTCGAATTCGACGCTGGTGATGACATTCTTGAAGCGGCCATAGCCGTAGGGTTGAATCTTTGCCGCATCGTAGGGCTGCCAGCCGGTTGCCCAGATCACGGCCCCCGCCTTGACCTCGATCGTCTCTTCTTTCATGTCGAGGTCGATCGCGCCGTATTTGCATGCCGCCTTGGCTTTATCAGCGTCAGGCGTACCGATGATCGCCGGGTCCAGCACGTAGCGCTGCGGGTAGGCCATCGCGCTTGGCAGGAAAGCGGCCTTGTGCTGACCGAGGTTGTAGTTGAACGGATCGTCTACCATCGTCTCGACCGCACGCGCGCAATCGCCGCACGCCGTACAGCTTTCATTCACATAGCGGGGTTTGATCTTGATCGTGGCGGTGTAATTGCCGGTGCTACCGTCAATGCCACTGACTTCTGCCATCGTCAGCACGCGCACGCGCGGATTGCCTTTAAGACGGCGCTGGTTGATTTCCAACCCGCAGATGGGATGACACAGTTTGGGAAAGTAGCGATACAACTGGGAGGTTCGTCCGCCCAGCGCGGGGTTTTTTTCAACCAGAACAACGTTCTTGCCGGTTTCGGCCGCTTCAAGTGCAGCGGTCATGCCGGAAATCCCGCCGCCCACCACGAGTATCGTCTCGTTGGTCGCAACATGCTCCGTCATTAGTTTCCTCCATCCGATGGATGCAAAGCCAAACTTGGATTATCCGGGACTCAAGGCTTTGGGTCCTCCCGGATAACCGGCCATACGCCGGATTAATCCTGCAAATGGTACTCCGAAGACCATACTCACCGCCACGGGCATGTGCGCAAATTCAATCGAAGTTTTCTATGCGCGAATAAGAGTAAGTATTTGCAGCCTTGCATACAGGCGGATTTTCAGCTTGAAC
>CAYGMS010000352.1:0-2904 GCA_964350905.1 uncultured Thiobacillus sp.
CTGACGACGAAGTCAAGGCTGCGGTGGACTATATGGTCGGGCTGTCAAAATAATGGGCAAGTAACAACTGTAACGGCAACGTGAACAGCAAAACGGGGGGAGATGAAAGTCTCCCCCCGTTTTTTAATGTGCGACTCCAGCAGCCGGTTATTTAGGAAAACACTGAACAAGTCCTTCGAATCTCAGGACGAACGGCAAGCGGTTGATTTCGTTCGTGGTGAGCTTGTCGAACCACGCAGCAAACCAACTTGTTCAGCGTTTCCTTAGTGGAGGTGATGTACGTTGCGGTTCATGGACTGGATCAGTTCAGGGGTGATCTGCATGAAAATCAGCACCTTGCCGTTGCGGTTGCGGGAAAAAGCATCTGCCGATTGACGCGTCGAAAAGGCAGGCAGGTCGGCCGTACGCATCGGGCCCAGGGCCGCGGAGCCGTGCACAAAGAAGGCCTTGCCGATTTCGATCCATTGTCCGGTTTCAAAGTCGGTGACATAGCTGACGGCGATGTCTTCCTGGGTGTAGCTTTTATTGAAACGATCGATCTTTTGCAGGAAGGCGATCAGGTCAACCGGCGAATCAAAGTAGTGGGATGCGCCATCCTTGAACACGGTTTGTGCGGCCCAGCGCGGAAAGCGGGCCGGGTACATGCCGCATACCGGGCAGCGCGCGTCAGTGGGGATGGATTTCGGTGCGAGCATGTCCAGGCCCGATGCGGCATCGTAGGGCGTGGCGGGGGCAACGATGCACAGCTCGTTGGTGACCTGATCAGGGTTGCGCACCGCCTGCTTGTCGGGGGCGCGCAACAGGTAGGCAGCGATGGCCACTGCGGATACGCCTCCCGCCAGCAATAACAGTTTCACTGGCAGGCGCATCAAACGAGATCCTTGGCTCCGAGCATGGGATCGTCGATCAGGGCACGGATCAGGTTGTGCAGATTGTCCGCCGGGGACGCGTCGGGGCGCGTGATCGGGTCCGCCATGACGTGGCCGCCAGCCTCGTGAAAGTGGTTGGGAAAGGTCGCCAGATCGCGGTGCAGGGGCGCGGTATCGATTCCGGATTCGGCATCGCCATAAGTCCAGTGCAGCGAATAGGCATCGGTGGCGGCATAGCGCACGTTCAGTACCACGCCATTTTTCAGGCGGACGATCATGGCATCCTGCTTCTGCTCGACCGGGGAGTCGAGATGGTCTTCAAAGTCGGCGTCAATTGCCGAACCGAGTTCAAGGTGCAGGCTCATTTCCGATTGCTCCCCTTCAGCCGTTCACTGATCACGGTGCGAACCGTTTCGCGGGTGTCATCAAGTATCCGGGCAGCCAGATAATGCTCATAGGCTGGATGCTCGTCCAGCGTCCCTTCCTCGATTTTCAGCAGCAACGCGGCTTCGTCTTCTGCATCATGAAATCTGAGAATGGCGTTGTAGCTGTCGCGCAGTTCATAAATCAATTTCGACAACAGTTCGATTTCCGTTGCCGTGTCGTAATCAAGGTCGTCAAAAAAACTTGTCATGATGCTTACATGCTTTTGTCGTGAAGGGCGCCACCGTCGAGTACCACCATGTCGGGCGTGACGTCGGCGAAACGATAGAGTTTGCCACCATACTCGGCGGCAAATTCTACGGCATCCTTTTCCTGTGCAAAGCTGGCGATCGTCGGCCCCATGGAACCGTGCCGTTTGCTGCCATGAATGTAGAAGGCAGTCTTGGCATCGATCCAGTGATCGCGCGGTTCATCCCAGTCGGCACGGCCCATGTCCTGCACAAAAAGACCTTTCACGGCCCTGATCTGTTCCGGGTTGAGGTAGGTGTGGAACATTTCCACGGTGTCGCAGAAGAATTCCGGCTCAGTCTGGCCGGCATAATGAATCTGTGCCTTGGGACCGGGATAGTCGGCGAGCAGCATGCCGTCGAGACTGCAGGACGTGTCCTGGCTGATGGTCAGCGGAGCTACGGTGATGGCAGTATCGGATTGCCCGCAGCCTGCGAGCGCAGCTACAGCCAGGGTGGCAAGAATAAGGACGGGTCGTGCAAGCTTCATTGACGGAATCTCCAGGTGGCAATACCCAACGGCGCGGCAATCCAGGCGAACATCACCAGGCCCAGCAGCCAGGGGTTGGCCAATGCGGGTGGGAAAACAGTTGTCAGTCCGTACAGGGTGCGAACGTCATCGAGGGAAAAGATATTCAGAATACGGAATACGTCTGCCGGGTTCGCCAGCAACAGATAGGGGAAGATCTCACCACCCCATTGACCGCCGGTGGCGACCAGCGCGCCGAGCAGCAGCAGGTCGAACACCAGCACAAAGAAAAACCACATGGCGATGGCAAGCCCCGATGCGCGGGTGCGGTCAGTGGCGAATACCGAGAGCATGACCGCCAGGCTCAGAAACGCGCAGCCCAGCAGCACTGAACTGAGCATGAAGCCGAAGTAATGGAACAGGGCATTGATGTCGAGTTGTGACGACAGCACGATCGCCACCAGGCCAAATCCGGTAACGGTGGAAAAGGTCAGTGCGGCGGCGAGGCCGAAATATTTCCCCAGCAGGAGTTCCAGTCGTGTGATGGGCATCGACAGCAACAGATCAAGGGAGCCGCGTTCGCGTTCGCCGACGATGGCATCGAAACCCAGAATCAGCGCAATCAGCGGAATCAGGTAGATGACCAGGCTGACCAGGCTGGCAATGGTGACATCGATGGAATGAAAACCGACGGAACCCTGCTGCGCGGCGCCAAAGTAGGCGATGACCAGGGCAAAGGCAGTAAACACCAGTGCCACGGCCAGCACCCAGCGATTGCGGATACGGTCCCAGAATTCCTTGCCGGCGATGGTGGCGATTTGTGAAATTTCCATATCCGCCCTTAATCCGAAAAGCCGAAGAATACGTCTTCGAGCGAGGGTTCACGCACTGTCAG
>CAYGMS010000353.1:0-2904 GCA_964350905.1 uncultured Thiobacillus sp.
GCATCATCCTGTGGCCGCTCATCAATCTCTTCATCGGCCTCACGGCGGTGGTCACCGGGCTGGAGTCCGCGCAACTGATCGGCCTGATCCAACTCGTGCTGAGCTAAATTTATCCTTTAATTTTTTTGAGTCATATCACTTAAAACATGTATTCCAACCGCGTTCTCTCTGGCATGCGTCCCACCGGACGCCTCCATCTTGGCCACTACCATGGCGTGCTCAAAAACTGGCTGCGTTTGCAAAACGAATACCAGTGCCTGTTTTTCGTGGCGGACTGGCATGCGCTGACCACCCATTACGACACCCCGGCGATGATTGAGGAGAACGTGCGCGACATGGTCGTCGACTGGCTAGCCGCGGGCGTGGATCCAGCGCAGGCCACGCTGTTCGTGCAGTCACGCGTGATCGAGCATGCCGAGTTGCATTTGTTGTTGTCGATGATGACACCGCTGGGCTGGCTGGAACGCGTGCCCACCTACAAGGACCAGCAGGAAAAGCTGGCCAGCAAGGACCTTTCGACCTACGGCTTTCTCGGCTATCCGCTATTGATGAGCTCCGACATCCTGATCTACCGTGCCAACCTGGTTCCGGTAGGCGAAGACCAGGTGCCGCACATCGAGTTCACCCGCGAACTGGCGCGCCGCTTCAACCACATGTATGGCCGCGAGCCGGGGTTCGAGGACAAGGCGCGTGCCGCTGTCAAGAAGCTGGGCTCCAAAAAGGCCAAGCTCTACGAAGAATGCCGTATCGCCTATCAGGAAAAGGGTGACGATGAGGCGCTGGAATCCGCCCAGGCCCTGCTCAATGACGCGCAGAACCTGTCGCTCAATGACCGCGAGCGCCTGTATGGCTATCTCGAGGGTTCCGGCAAGATGATCCTGGCCGAGCCCGATGCCCTGCTGACGGCGGCATCGAAAATGCCCGGCCTCGACGGCCAGAAAATGTCCAAGTCCTACAACAACACCATCGCCTTGCGTGAAGACCCGGAAATCGTCAGCAAGCAAATCCGCACCATGCCGACCGACCCCGCGCGCGTGCGCCGCACCGATGCAGGCAACCCGGCCAATTGCCCGGTATGGCAATTCCATCTGGTGTATACCGACGACGCTACCCGTCAATGGGTCACCACGGGCTGCACCAGCGCCGGCATCGGCTGCATCGAATGCAAACAGCCCGTGATCGATGCTGTGCTCGCCGAACTCGCCCCCATCCGTGAGCGCGCCCAGTATTACGAAGACAACCCCGACCAGGTACGCAACATCCTCGCCGACGGCTGTGAGAAGGCGCAGGAGCTGGCACGCGACACCATGCGCGATGTGCGCGAGGCGATGGGGCTGACGTTCGGGTAGGGCCGCATGTTCGGGATGGGATGGTCGCCAGGAAAATGGCGCAGCCAGCTGTTATCGGATCATTGTGAATGACGGGCCACGACCCGAAGCGGATACTGGCTGGTTTAAAAACGGACATTCAAAGGTTCACATCAGCGGCAAAGGGCGCGCGTAGTGGGCTACATTGTCCGACTGCATGCGTTTGTTGACTTTCTAGTACGCACCCTGTGAATAGGTTAACTCATAGCTATGTGAATAAACTTCGAAGATGAGTCCGAATGGATCTTCGACGTAGCACATCTTGTAGGGCTTCTCTCCAGGATAATATTCACGGATAGGCATCCGCTGCTTCCCTCCGTGCGCCACGATTTTTGCTACCAGCCCTTCAATATCAGGGTCCTGAACGCAAAAGTGAAAGGTGCTCGTCTTCCAGTATTCGAAATCTTTCGGCCTTTCATTGTTTTTAAATTCGAACATTTCAACGCCGATTTTGTCGCCAGTCGACATGTGAGCGATCTTAAAAGATCCCCAGCCCTTGCCAAAAACATCAATACACATTTGGCCTATTGGTGTGGCTGATTCCTCAGTAATGATGGTGGGCTCCATTATGTGATACCAGCCCATGACTTCGCTGTAAAATTTGACCGCTTTCTCTACATCAGGAACAGAAATTCCGATGTGTGAGAACGTTCTTGGATATGTGTTCATGGTAATTCCTCGTTTTGAAAGTTAACAGTTACTTACCAGACCCGCCGGTCCGTATTGTTGAAATTCGCAGAACATGCTGAGATATCGTAACCGCTTGATTCATGGCCGGCCCGTTGAGGCTGCCTATCTACACATGTAATGATAGTCTTGACCGAATGTCTGCTGTGGGTGATATGTTCAGATGACCACTCCTGGCCGGCAGCAGCCCATTGCGTTGTGCCTTACCGGAAAATTGCTAGTGTCTCCCCCTGAACTCCCAGGGCGGGACAGGATTGGTTGCGCCCCATAATCCCAGCCTTCTCATCTTGGCCATCAGCTCCGCGTTTTCATACGCTGACTGATCTTCGGCGGACTGGACATGGGCATCTTGCCTGATCCACCAGGCCATGCCTTCCTTGATTTGCTGCAGTCCAATATCCATGTCATTCACTGTGACCTGGCAGGCCTGATGGTCCCATCGCTCAAGCCTGGAACAGTTGGCGACTGCCGTGCGATTGAGCGTCAGCCTGCTGAGATTGGTTCTGGATTGGTCACCCCAAGTCTGATAACGCTCAGGGGCGTCGATGGCGGCGATTTGTATTTTGTAGGACTGCCGTCCAACCAAAAGCGTCAGGGTGTCGCCATCAGTGATCTCGACTACGCGCCCTGTGAGGGTGTCTGCACTGACCGCTGTGCTTACCAGGGTGAGCGCAATGGCAATCAGGACTTGGTTCCGGGGCAGGTGGCTTGTCTTCATGTCGGGCTTTCATTCCGTGGCTGATCATTTCATTGCCCAATGATGACTATCACACCGGCAGATTGATTCCCTTCCTTTCGCACGTCAGTGTTCCGCGCCTGGCTTCAGCCCCCGCAGCTTCTTGGTTTCGCC
>CAYGMS010000354.1:0-2896 GCA_964350905.1 uncultured Thiobacillus sp.
ACCAGCCGATCATGGCCGCGCCGATGCCGCTGGTGATGTGGTCGTAGCCGGGGGCGATGTCGGTGGTCAGCGGGCCGAGGGTGTAGAACGGCGCTTCCTTGCAGTGCTCAAGCTGCAGGTCCATGTTCTCCTTGATCATGTGCATCGGCACATGGCCCGGGCCTTCGATGATGGTCTGCACGTCGTGTTTCCATGCGATATCGGTAAGCTCGCCGAGCGTCTTCAGTTCACCGAGCTGCGCCTCGTCGTTGGCATCGTAGATCGAGCCGGGACGCAGGCCGTCACCGAGCGAGAAGGCCACGTCATAGGCCTTCATGATTTCGCAGATGTCTTCGAAGTGGGTGTAGAGAAAGCTTTCCTTGTGGTGCGCGAGGCACCACTTGGCCATGATCGAACCGCCGCGCGACACGATCCCGGTCATGCGGTTGGCGGTCATCGGCACATAGCGCAACAGCACGCCGGCGTGGATGGTGAAGTAATCGACGCCCTGCTCGGCCTGCTCGATCAGGGTGTCGCGGAACATTTCCCAGGTCAGCTCTTCGGCCTTGCCGTCGACCTTTTCCAATGCCTGATAGATCGGCACGGTACCGATCGGCACCGGCGAATTGCGGATGATCCACTCGCGCGTTTCGTGGATGTTCTTGCCGGTCGACAAATCCATCACGGTGTCGCCGCCCCAGCGGATCGCCCAGGTCATTTTCTCGACTTCTTCCTGGATGCTGGAACCGAGTGCGGAGTTGCCGATGTTGGCATTGACCTTCACCAGGAAGTTGCGACCGATGATCATCGGCTCGGACTCCGGGTGATTGATGTTGTTGGGGAGGATGGCGCGGCCGCGCGCAATCTCGCTGCGCACGAATTCGGGCGTGATCTCGTTCTGCAGACTGGCACCGAAATTCTGGCCAGGATGCTGGCGGTTCATCATCGCGGCGAGCTTGGCACCCATCGGCCCGGTCTGGTGCAGGCTTTCCAGATAGGCTGCACGGTTGTTGTTCTCGCGGATGGCAATGAACTCCATCTCCGGCGTGATGATGCCTTTACGCGCGTAGTGCATCTGGCTGACGTTCATGCCCGCCTTGGCGCGGCGCGGCGTGCGATGCAGGTCGGGAAAACGCATCGACGCCAGATCCGGGTTGGCCGCCTGCTGACGGCCATACTCCGAGCTCAGGTCGGACAGGATCTCGGTATCGCCGCGCGCTTCGATCCAGCGGGTTCGCAACGCAGGCAAACCCTTGCGAATGTCGATCTTTGCCGCCGGATCGGAATACGGGCCCGAGCAGTCATAGACGAATATCGGCGGATTCTTCTCGCCACCCATGCTGGTAGGCGTATCGTCCTGGGAGATTTCACGCATCGGCACCTGGATGTCGGGCTGGCTGCCCGGCACGTAAATCTTGCGCGAGTTGGGCAAGGGCTGCACAGCCAGTTCGTCGACATGGGCGTCGGCGGCAAGAAATTGCGCGGCTTTATTGGGGATGGCGGCGTTCATGGTGCGCTCCAGAAATACAGGAGGCGTCAGACGCGCCTCACTGGGAATAAAATGGAGGCCGGGTTTGGCCTCGCTCATTACAACGAGGAGGCTGTTGAACAGCCTCCCTACGACGGTTTCAACCGCATCAGGTTCAAAGGGTATGTCTCACTCCATCCGCAGACCATCCGGCTGGAGACCCCTGGCAAGCGGCCAAAGTTAGCCGAAATGTGGAATAATTGCAAGGCAAGACCCCGTCTAACTTATTGATATTCAAGGGCACCGCATGAACATCGAGCAAGCGCGCTACAACATGGTGGAACAACAGATCCGCCCCTGGGATGTGCTGGATCAGGACGTGCTCGACCTCCTGCTCAAGATCCGCCGCGAGGACTTCGTGCCGCAGGCGCACCGCGCGCTGGCCTTTGTCGACATGGAAATCCCGCTCGGCCACGGCCAGTTCATGTGGACGCCCAAGCTCGAAGCACGCACGATCCAGGAACTCGACCTGCGCCCGACCGACCGTGTGCTGGAAGTCGGCACCGGCAGCGGCTACCTCACCGCGCTGCTGGCGGCCAGGGCCGCTGAAGTCGTATCGGTGGACATCGTCCCCGAGTTCACCGCTGCCGCCACGCAAACCCTGCGAGCGCACGGCATTCACAATGTCACCCTGCTCACACTCGACGCCGCGCGCAACGCGCCTGACAACTTCGGCTTCGATGTCATCGTGCTGACCGGCTCGACGCCGCTGTTGTCGGATGCCTTTCGCCGCAGTCTGAAAGTGGGCGGGCGCCTGTTCGCCATCGTCGGCGAAGCGCCGGCGATGCAGGCACAACTCATCACCTGCACCGCCCCCGGCGCCACCCGCAGCGTGGTGCTGTTTGAAACCTGCGTCGCGCCGCTGCTGAACGCGCCGCAGCCTGCCGCCTTCGTATTCTGATCTGATTCCATGCGTCAGTTTCGCCCCACCGAACTCGCCGACTATATTCAAACAGGACATACTCCGGTGCTGCTCGACGTACGCGAGCCATGGGAATGGAATCTGTGCCGCCTCCCCGGCGCAGTCCTGATCCCGATGAACGAATTGCCGACACGGCTGCAGGAATTGAACAAAGCAGCTGAAACCGTAGTCATCTGTCATCACGGTGTGCGCAGCTATCACGCAGCCCGCTATCTGGAAACAACCGGGTTTGATGATGTCATCAACCTGTCGGGGGGTGTAGCAGCGTGGGCCGATGAAGTCGATCCGGCCATGCCACGCTACTGACCCCTGCTTTTTATTGGACGCCACATGCAACTTAAACCGCTGTTTCTTGCACTGACCCTGGCTCTGGCACCCGCTGCCCAGGCCGCCAACCTGTCCGATGTGCTCCGCGATGCCCAGGCCTACGACGCGCAATATGCCGCCGCCCGCGCGGCCTTGCAGGC
>CAYGMS010000355.1:0-2886 GCA_964350905.1 uncultured Thiobacillus sp.
TTCAGACTCAGTGCGGCGCCATCGGCGGCTTTCAGGTGCAGGGTTTGCGTGTTGGCACTTTCCACCTGCGCCACCGCCAACACATCGAATCCGCCAGCGGGCGCGGGCGCGGCGTTGACGATCGTGCCGGTGGCCTGTCCTTCGAAATCGGCGCTATACAGGTTGTCGCCCGGAGCGGCTTCGGCATCCACGTGTGCGAGGAACATGCGACGCTTGAGCTTGCCCAGATACTGGCTGCGGGCAACAATTTCCTGGCCGGGGTAACAGCCCTTCTGGAAGCTCACGCCGCCGATGACTTCGAGGTTGACCATTTGCGGCACGAATTGCTCTTGTGTCGCCGCGACGATCATCGGGACGCCTGCGTTGAGACGCAGCCAGTCCCACACCGGTGCGCCCACGGGGGTGGCCGACTGGCAAAGGGTTTGCCACACGGTGGTGGCGTGTTCGGGCGAGATCGACAGCACAAATTTGTCGGCGCCGACGCGGATCACCTGTCCCGCGTCGCAGGCTGTTGAACTCATCGGAGCATCGGGGGCCGCGCCCATCGCGGCCGTGACTGCCGCCAGTGCCTGCCTGCCGGCTACAACCAGCCGCACGGTTTCGTCGCTGGCATCGCGTGCCTGTACTTTGGCACGCATGATGAACATGGACAGTCGCTTCTGGACGCTGGGCAGGATGTCGCCCGACAGCTGCAGGCAATAGTCTTCGCCTTGCCGCCATGCCAGAAAGTTGCCGAGCAGGCGTCCTTTTGGGCTGCAGTAAGCATTCCATTGTGCGGCGTCGGCGCGCAGGCCGCGGATGTCGTTGGTCAGCTGACCTTGCAGGAAGGAGGCGGTGTCCTCGCCACGCAAGGCAATGACACCAAGTTGCGACAAATCCGCCACAATGGTGCCGTCTGCGGCGGCTGCGCGCTCGGCAGCGGGGTTGCCGTAATGCAGCACGGTGTTGGCTTCGATGACAGCCCCTTGAGACTGCAGAAGGGTTTTCCAGGAATCGATCACGATACGGTCCAGTCAGAGGGAAATGCGATGAAGCCCAAAAGTGTACACGCTGATGCATGAGATTGTGTTCAAACCCTCACGCCTGTTGGGGCTGTTACAGCTGGGCGGCGTGGTGCTTGCGGTGAGCGCCATTTGGTTGGCGGACTTGTCTGGCGCGGTTCAGTGGGCGCTGGGCATCACCGTGTGTGGCTGGGGCGTGTGGGCCTGGCGACAGTCGCGCTGTATCGAAGCGCTGCGTTTGACAGCGGATGGCCAGGTGCAATGCCGGGATGGTCAGGGGGAATGGCGCGAGGTCGAGGTGCTGGGCGACAGCTTCGTGTCGCCTGTGCTCATGGTGCTGCGCTATCGCACGCCTGCCGGACAGGTGCGCGCCCTGACGCTGCTTCCCGACAGCGCGCCTGCGGACGATTTGCGCCGTCTCAGGGTGTCTCTACGGTGGGCACGCCACACACGCTCGGACACATCGTTCCCGGGCGGGGGTTGAGCACCGTGTTGCCGGCAATCGGCAGTGTCTCGGGATAGTCGCGGCTGTAGTGCAGCCCCCGGCTTTCCTGGCGCAGTTGGGCCGAGCGAATGATGAGGTCGGCGCTTTGCACCAGATTGCGCAGTTCGATCAGGTCGTTGCTGACGCGGAAGTTGCGGTAGAACTCGTCGATTTCCGCCCGCAGCAGGCGGATGCGGTGCGTGGCACGCGCCAGCCGTTTGTTGGTCCGCACAATGCCGACGTAGTCCCACATGAAACGGCGCAATTCGTCCCAGTTGTGCGAGATCACCACCTCTTCATCCGGGTCGGTCACCCGCGAGGCATCCCACGGCGGCAGGTCAAGCGTGGGTGCGGCCGGTGTGGCGAGGATGTCGGCAGCGGCAGCGTGGCCGAACACCAGGCATTCCAGCAGCGAGTTCGATGCCAGCCGGTTGGCGCCGTGCAGGCCGGTGAACGTGACTTCGCCGACCGCGTGCAGGTTGCACAGGTCGGTGCGTGCGTTCATATCGGTGACCACGCCGCCGCAGGTGTAGTGGGCGGCGGGCACCACCGGGATGGGCTGGGAGGTGATGTCGATACCGAGTTCAAGGCAGCGGCGATAAATCGTGGGGAAATGCTCGCGTACAAATTCCGGGGGTTTGTGGCTGATGTCGAGATAGACACAGTCGATACCGCGTTTTTTCATTTCAAAGTCGATCGCACGGGCCACCACATCGCGTGGCGCGAGTTCGGCCCGTTCGTCGTGATATTGCATGAAGCGGCTGCCATCGGGCAGCAAGAGGTGGCCACCTTCGCCGCGCACTGCCTCGCTGATGAGGAAAGACTTTGCGTGCGGGTGGAACAGACAGGTGGGGTGGAACTGCACGAACTCCAGGTTGGCAACGCGACAGCCTGCCCGCCAAGCCATGGCAATGCCGTCTCCGGTCGCCGTGTCGGGGTTGGTGGTGTAGAGATAGACCTTGCCGGCACCACCGGTTGCCAGCACGGTATGGCCGGCAGCGAACGTTTCGACCTCGCCTGTCCCCTTGTTGAGGGCATAGGCGCCGTGAATTTGCTGCTCCTGCCCGCCCGCCCGCTTGCCGCTAATGAGGTCGATGGCAACGTGCTGTTCGTAGGTGTCGATATTGGGGTGGGCGCGCACGCGGTCGAGCAGGCTGGCCTGTACCGCATGGCCCGTGGCATCGGCCGCGTGCACGACACGGCGCCGGGAATGCCCCCCTTCACGTGCCAGGTGCAGACCGCCGGATGCCTGCGGATCAGGGGTGAAAGCCACGCCATTCTGCGTCAGCCAGGTGATCATTTCGTTCGCCTGGCGGGCCACCATCTGGGTGACCGCAACGTCGCATAATCCTCCGCCTGCCACCATGGTGTCGTGGACATGCGCTTCGATCGAATCGCCGC
>CAYGMS010000356.1:0-2858 GCA_964350905.1 uncultured Thiobacillus sp.
GCGTAGTTCAAGCAGGCAAGCACGAATATAGCGTTCGGCCTCCTCGAAAACGCATTCCTCGCCTGACACCTTCGAACGCTGAAGCAGCTGCTGCTTGAAGGCGTTCCATTCCCTCGGCTTTTCTTTGCCGTCGACCGTCTCAAGGTGGTCACCCAGAGTCAGTTCCACGTCAGGAAGCAGATAGCGTCCAAGCACTTTGTGCTGCTCGCTGTCCTCGGCCGCATAGATGCAAACCCCCATGGAGACGGGTTTCTTGGTTTCGGAGTCGCGCCAGACCAGCGTGATATAGGTATTCGAGCGTGGCCGTACCCGGTCTTCGGGCGTATCGCCGTACTGACCAAGGCAGTAGCTTCGAATCGAACGGGTCGTCTTGTTCTCGTCTGCCTGAGCATTCAGCGCCATCAGGCGGCTGTTTGCGCCGAACATGGCGATCTGGACGGCATCGAGAAACGAGCTTTTTCCGCTGCCGTTTGGCCCGAATATTCCTGTGATCTCGGAAATGCGGACATGCTCTCTTTCATACAGAAAGAACTGCACCAGGTTGATACTTTCCAGATATTTCATGCTTCGGCTTCCTCTGCCTGGTCCGGTCCTTGACCGTCTTCATCATCAGAAGAATCCCGTGCGGGTTCGAATGATTGTGTGAACTGAGCCAGCCGGGAGATCGCTGCCTCACCCAGCAGATCCACAATGGCGGGGCGTATGGCTAGTACGTATGGTTGGTCACTGCCAGCGGCCATATCGGCGAATTCATGCTCATCCATCTTGCGGACGATCCCCCAGCGTTTCAGTGTCTTGACCAAGCTTTCCAGTTCGCCGCGTCCAGGCAGCTCGCGCTTGCCGGAAGTGGAGAGGCGATACTTTTCCTCAAGCTCGACCAGATCGCAGATCACTTCGCCATCGTCGTTCAGCTGCCCTGTCCTGGCCTGTTCGTCATAGATCTTCCTGAGCACGAGGGCGAGCAGCGTTTGCGCAGTATTGGCCGTTCCTGCCTTGCCATTGTCCGGAGTGGCGCAGGCATAACGCAGTTGCCTGTTCACGATCAAACCGCTGCCGACCAGCGAGAGGACGTGTTTGAACTCGCGCTCGAACTGCTCAACCATGCCGTATGCCATGCGGCTCTGCCGATCGGCGTAATAAAGCACTTGCTCGGCGAGCAGGCGGCTGGCGGTGGACTGGAAGTCCTCTGCAACGTATTGCTTGTCGGTCTTTGCTGCGATGTTTTCCCAATACTGGCTCATATCGACTTCCCTTTGGTGGCGACCGATTTCTTCGCGTTCTCTATTTGGAACGGAACACCGGTAATCCACTTGTTTTCAATTTCCTTGTCGTCTGTGCGGCGGACCCTGAAGCCACGCATCATGGTTGACGCCTGCTGCTGCAAATAAGCCGAGCCACTTTCCATTGCCGCACCGAGAACGAGCAGGGTTTGATAAGCGCGAACGTCGGCCACACCTTCGAGCTGAAGTTCTTCACTGGTGATGGCTTGTCGGCCGGAAAGCTGGCGGGATACAAATTCAGCGAGTTTGGGGGCGTTCACTAGGCGCAGATTACGAGCAAGGGCCCTGAGCTTTGCCCTCGCAATATCTTCGTCTGTTGGGGCGGTTTCCCTTAGCTGCGGCGCTTTTTCCCGTGCCTCTTGCCTCCTTGGTTCGGCGAGATTGGATGGGCTGATCATGTCGCCGGGAGCGAACGGACCCTCGTGAATGTCCCCCTGGTCGTCCATGACTCGAGCGATTGCAGCATCAACCACCTTGTCGATAGGCCGCAGGGAACGTAGCCGGTAATCCAGATAGGCAAGAGCCCGGCGATTTGCGCGCCGGATCTCGTCATCCAGCCGCTCAAGGTAATCATCGATTCGCTGGATATCGCGCAATTTCTGTACATCCCGCTCGAACATGCGCTCCGCCTTGATGCGGTCGCCCTGGAAGCGTTTGGTTGCGTACCAGGTGATCAGGCGCTCGCGGCTTTGCTCGGAGCCGTGAAGTTCTTCGGCCCAGTGCAGGATTTGTGGACGCCGTGACAAAGGGTGCTCGCGCGTTCTGAGTTCCTTGTAGTCGCCGATGAACACCTGCTCGATGAAATCGCTGAAGAAGCGGCGGACGTACTGAGTGGTAGTTTCTTCCGCCCCGAGCGCGCTCATCAGGTCACGGACGTTCGTACCGGTATTGCGGATGTGTTCGAGGAGGTTTCTCGCCTGGTCGGCGGCCTCGGAAAGCGAGTCGCCTCCGGCGCCTTCCATTACCAGTTTCAGGTTGGCCTCGATGGAGCGAACCTTGCCTGCCACGTAGATCGGCCCGGTTTCCGCGAAATTGATGAGTTGCCCCAGAAACTGGTTGACCGTGGGGGTCATCGAAACTCGCTTGTCAACGCCATGGCGGTCCAGTCGCAGCCACCCGCAATCATGCAGTCGGTTGAAGATGGTGATGGCCCGGATGTTGAGCGGGGTTTCGGGCGTCGCGCCTTCCTCGTCTGTCCAGGAATCGTGAATGATAAGTTCTGACTCAATGTCCTGGGTGATATCACGCGTTGTGAATCCGTGACTGGGCGGCAACGGGGCATCTGGCCCGAAGCGCCTGTCGTGAAGAGCACAAAGGATGCCCCAGTAGGTCTGCTTGTTTGGCGAGGCGAGCGGCGCAAATAGACGCTCTGGCAGTCGGGTGAACAGAAGTGAGGCAGCACCGCCGCCCGTGCCTAGCGGTTGAAAAGCCACTTGGACACCTCCCGTGCGTTCTCAATGGCGATCAGATACTCAGGGGCATGCTGGGCCTCTGTGTCCATGGCAGCCCGGATGTCCTGGATGAAATAGGGAACAAGCGCCGCGCGGCAGGTTTCTACGCGGCTCGAAGTTCCATTGA
>CAYGMS010000357.1:0-2844 GCA_964350905.1 uncultured Thiobacillus sp.
GCGCCTTGACCCGGCTTTGCGCCTGCTTGGCCTTGCTGGCCTTGGCCTTGAAGCGATTGATGAAGTCCTGCAGGTGGGCGATTCTTTCCTGCTGCTTGGAAAACGCTGCCTGATGCAACGCCAGTTGCTCGGCGTGCATGTCCTCGAAACTGCTGTAGTTGCCGCCGTAGCGGGTGAGCTGGCCGTTCTCGATATGCAGCGTGACATTGGTCACGGCATCGAGAAACTCGCGGTCGTGGCTGATCACCAGCATGGTGCCGGGGTATTTCTTCAACCAGGCTTCGAGCCACACCAGGGCGTCCAGATCGAGGTGGTTGGTCGGTTCGTCGAGCAGCAGCAGTTCGGATGGGCACATCAGCGCGCGGGCAAGTTGCAGGCGCATGCGCCAACCACCGGAAAAGCTGTTGACCGGCTGGTTCAGTTCGCGCACCTGAAAACCCAGACCGAGAATCAGCGACTGCGCGCGCGACTGTGCATCGTGCGCGCCGGCGTCGTGCAGCGCCATGTAGGCGTGCGCCATGCGCTCGCCATCGTCACTTTCCTCGGCAGCGGTGACTTCGGCCTGCGCTTCGGCCAGCGCGGTGTCGCCGGAGATGACGAAGTCGGTCGCAGATTCGGTCGTTTCCGGCATGTCCTGCGCCACCTGGGCCATGCGCCACTGCGACGGAATGGAAAAGTCGCCCTTGTCTTCGTGCAGGGTGCCGTTCAAGAGCGCAAACAGGCTGGACTTTCCGGCGCCGTTGCGCCCGACCAGACCGACCCGTTCACCGGGGTTGATGGAGACCGACGCGTTGTCGAGCAGGACCTTGGCGCTACGCCGCAGGTTGAGATTTTTGAGGATGATCATGTACAAGATGCGGCGCGCAGAACACGTGCCGCTTAAATCGCAAAGCCGGATTCTACCTTGGACCCGTCTTCGGACAATGGAAGTGGGCACCTCCTGGGACCAACGCAACCGGGTCGCGGCCATCAGGATGGGGCCGCTCATTCCTGTTGATTGTTTGCCACTTCGACACGGGGTGACGGTTTTCCGTCAAATTGCCTGCCCCGTTCAGGTGACCCTTTTCGGCACTCGTTTGCAGCACCTTGTTTTGTTGACACTTTTTTGTACCAGGCCGATATCCGTCAGGGTGGCACAGGCGTTGCAAGTATTCAGGCAACCCACCCCGATCAAGGAGCACATCATGAAACTGCAATTCGGCCAAAACCAACTGGTACTCGAACTCAGCCACACACCTTTCGCCTGGTTTCATGGCCAGACCGAACGCATGAGCCTCACCAGTCTGTCGCTGCTGTTCGTTCAGTTTTCCTTGTTTGCCCGTCAACCGGCTGCCTAAACGATGCAAGTAGGCAGAAACACCAGCGTGAGCTTCAATCTGTCTTGTTCTCCACTGGGATTTTTTAGCGGCAGTACCTGCCGTATGTCGATGTTCAGTCTGACGCTGCTGTTCATCGAATTCCGGGTGCTGCGCCGCACCGCTGCAAACACCGCGGACTGCACCTGAAGACTTAGCGCCGCAGTTCCAGCACGGCTTCCAGCCCACCTTGCGGGCGATTCTGCAACGTCACCTTCCAGCCATTCGTTTCCGCCAGCTGGCGCACAATTGCCAGCCCCAGCCCGGTACCACCTGTGGCCTGCGAACGCGAGGCTTCCAGCCGATAAAACGGCCTGAACACCTTTTCCAGCTGATCGTCGGGGATGCCCGGGCCGCTATCGCGCACGATCACCCGCACTGTCCCGTTCCCGCATTCCAGCACCAATTCAACCGGCGTACCCCCACCGTAACGCTGCGCGTTCTGGATCAGGTTGGCCACGATCTGCCGCACCGTCAGGCGGCCTGCTTCGACCTCGCACGGCGCCGCTCCCGGCCAGGCCAGACCCGCCTCGTCGGCCACCTCATCCAGCAATCCGGCCAGATCGAAACGCTGTCGGGTTTCGGGCCGGGTGGTGCGCGCCAGTTCAAGATAACCGCTGATCAGCCTGTTCATGTCGCCCAGATCGGACACGGCCCGATCGATGCGGGCCGGGCTGGAGTCGTCACGCAGCATTTCCAGATTGAGCTGCAAACGTGTCATGGGCGTGCGCAGGTCGTGTGAAATCCCCGCCAGCAAGGTGGTACGGTTATCCAGCAGATCGCGTACTTCGGCCGCCATGGTATTGAAACGGCGGGCCAGTTCGGCCAGTTCCGCCGGACCGGTTTCCGGCAAAGGCTCGGGCAATTCGCCCGCGCCCACCTGACTGGCTGCGGAGGCCGCGCGCGCCAACGGTACGGTGATGCGGCGCACCAGAAACAAGGCCGTCAGCAAGCTCAGAAAAGTGCCCAATGCCACCACGGCGATCGCCGCCAACGGGGGCTGGACCGCATAACGGTCGGGGAAAAACCCGGCGTGCAGGTCATGACCGCCCACCGGAATATCCAGCCACGCCGCCCGCGTACCCGGCACGCCACGCAGTACGATGGGCTCACCCACCCGGTTGCTCAATGCCGATTCGATCTGCTTGCGGAATGAAAACCGGGGCGCATTCACCGTTGCGCCAATGTCGATAGTGGTCAGGCGCAAACCATGACGACGCGCCAGTTCGCGTTCAAAGGCAATACGGGTCTGGGGCGGCAGTTCCACCCAGGTTTGCGCCGACAACACGATCAATCCGGCCAGATCGTCGGCCGAACGCTCCGCCACCGGGACAATCAGGGTTCGATAGACCACCCAGAACGCTGCGGCCTGAAACACGACGAAGGCCAGCGCCAATGTCAGCGCGGTACGGGCAAACAGGGAGCGCGTAAGGTGCTTCACCCTTTTCCCTGTGGCACGAACAGATAACCCTGCCCGCGCTGGGTACGG
>CAYGMS010000358.1:0-2828 GCA_964350905.1 uncultured Thiobacillus sp.
CCTTCTCGGCATGCGCGAGTGCAGCGGGGTCACCCAGTTGCAACAGCACATTGGCTAGATTGTTGTGCGCGCGCGCATCTTTGGGGTCGACACGCACCAGCTCGGCATATACCGCACGCGCACGCGTGGCGTCCTTCAACGCCAGCCAGGCTTCGCCCAGCGCATGGGCGGCGAGACGATTTTGCGGATGGCTGTCACGCCATGCGGCCATCAAGGTGGCCGCATCTGCTGCCTGCCCCGAGGCCATCAAGGCATCAAACAGCCCGAACACACTGGACTCGGTGGGATTTTTGGCGTTGGCCTCACGATACGCGACGATTGCTTCAGGATAGCGTTTCTGGGCCATGCGGATTTCACCCAGCATTCGCTGGGCTTCGACTGCCGCACCTGGTTTTTTGAGCAAGGCTTGCACCTGTTTCTCTGCTTCAGCGGTCTTGCCACTTTGCAGATCCAGTCGCACCTGAAGCGCCAGCGCGGGCACATAGTTCGAATCGGCCAGCAGCGCCTTGCTCAACGCGTAACGCGCCGATTCAACGTCGCCCACCTGGGCTTGCAACGTGGCAGCCTGGGTCAGACGTTCGGGCTGGAAGGCCACGGCCTGAACAAGATGACGCAACAAATTGCGGGCGGCATCGCCATTCCCAACCGCGATATTCGCTTGCACCAGCGCCAGCAGGGTGTGGGGGTTGTCTGGTGCCTGCGCCTGCGCGTCCTTGGCTATATCCAGTGCCTGCCGGGGCTGCCCCTGGCGCAGGTAGAAAGCACTGAGTGCGAGATGGGTGCGGATATCCTTGCTGCGCGCACTGCGTGCCTTTTCGAACCAGCGCAACGCCTCGGCGGGCCGGCCCAGCGACTCTTCCAGCCGGGCCAGCTCAAGCATGGCATCGATGTGCGCCGGGGCAACTTTCAGGATGCCGAGATAGCGCTTGTGCGCACGTTCAGTCCGTTTGTCGAGTTCGTCGATGCGCGCCAAATTAAGATGCGCCGGGTAAAAACTGGGGGCCACCTTGATCGCTGCGCCATAAGCCGCCCGTGCACCGGCACGATCCCCTGCGGCCAGGCGGGTAATACCCAACAGGTTAAGCATGGCGACATTTTTGGGTTCACGCTTGATGATGCCCTCCACCACGGCGCCTGCCTTGCGCGGATCGCCGCGATTAAGGAGCGCCAGCGCATAGGGAATCGCCGACTGGGTGGAAGCCGGCGCTTTCTCATACGCACGGATCAGCGCCTGAAACCCGGCTTCTTGCTGCCCGGCGCTAATCAGGCTGACGCCAAGTCCGGTCTGGATATCCGGGCTGTTGTGCGCCTCTGACGCCTCCTGAAAAAGTCGGGCCGCCTTGCCGGGATTGCCCTGACGCATGGCGGCTTCGCCCAGCATGGCCAACACCTTGGCGTCACCCGGCTGCTCGCGCAGCGCAGGCTGCAACATGGTGGTGGCGCGGTCGTACTGACGTTCAGCCAGATAAATGCTGCCCATCAGTTTGCGGGCGCCCACATCGCGGGGCTGTTTTTCCAGGTAGGTGCCAAGAAAGGTCTTGGCACGTTCGAATTCACCCAGGGCATGGTGCGCCAGTCCACCCAGCAATTGCAGTTGAGTGCTGGCCGCAAGAAACTCGGGGGCAAGCTGGCTCAGGGTACGTGTCGCCTCATGCAGCGCAGCGCGGGCGCGGACCTCGTCGCCCTGCCGGCTGAAGTACAACGCGCGCAGATAAGCACCCCGTGGATCGTATGCAAAATGGCTTTGCAGATAATCGAGGTCTTGCTTGAGTTCACTGTCACGCTGCAAGTCCAGCAGGATGCCCGCTCGTGCCAGACGCGCATCGAGATAATCAGGCCGCACCCCCAGCGCGCGGCCATATTCGCGCGCCGCCGCCTCCAATTCGCCACGCATGTGCAGAATCGACGCCTGCATGTTGATGGCATCGGCATCGCGCGGTGATACGCGCAAGGCTTCCTGAACCGCTGCCTGCGCATCCTGCGGACGCCCTGCGTTCAGATGAATGCGTGCCTGCAATGCCAATGCACGCGCCGAGCCACCTGGAATCTGCGCAGCCTGTTTGACCGATGTCATCGCCGCATCGAGCTGACTGAGATTGAGCTGTGCCTGCCCACGCATCATCAGCATGTCCAGACGCGCGTCGGGCGGCAGGCCGTCTGCACCAAATTTTTCAAGCATCAGCCGCGTCTTGCCCTGGGCCAGATAAGCCTGTGCCTGGAGGGTGGCAATCTGTCCGCGCGCCGCACCCAGCTTTTCTGCATCGGCCAGTACCCGCTCGGCAGCGGCCGGATCGCCCGCCCGCAAGTGCGCCTGGCCCATCAGCACCAGCGCAGGCAGCATACGGTTATCCGCCTTGAGCGCGTTTTTAAGCTGGATGATGGCGCCGGCGTTGTCATGGCGCTCATAACGTTTGAGCGCATCTTCGTAATAACGCGAGGCCTCCACAGCCGGATCGGCATAAACCAGAGGAACGAACAGCACACCAGCAAGAAGAAGCTTCGACCATTTTGCAGCAAGCATTGCATCCCCCCTCATTTGTTATTCGATAGCTTGAGGCAAGCATCGTGCCCGATGCTTAATCTGCAACCATGCGGGATTCAGGCTGCAATTGATGGCTGAACTGTTGAAAAATTGTCCCGGGTGACGTGGTTTCATCCCTCACCCCAGCAGGGGTGCTCAGGCAAGCGCTCGACGCACCTTATATAATGCGTCTTTTCCCAGCCCGACCTTGCCATGTCCCGCACCGCCCTGCTGCACACTCTGCTTGCCCAACGCATCCTGATCCTCGACGGTGCGATGGGAACGATGATCCAGTCATACAAGCTCG
>CAYGMS010000359.1:0-2816 GCA_964350905.1 uncultured Thiobacillus sp.
AGCGATGGCTGCGTGGAACACGCCGGCATTCGAGGAATGCCTGAAGCAGGAGATTACGGAACTGGATGAAAGCCATCTCCCCTTGCAACAAGGCTTGACTGCCAGCAGTCGTGTTTCAAACAGTCCGATCCAGGCCATGATTCTGAGTGTGGCCGAAGAAGCCGGGGTAATCCGGGTCAAGGCCGGGATTTTCTACAAAGGGGTGATCGCGGGCTGCAATTGCGCTGACGACCCCTCGCCCGTCGACGAGCAAAATGAACACTGCGTGGTACAGTTCCTGATCGACAGGCTGACGGCCGAAGCCTCGGTTAGATTGCTGCCAGAATAAGCAGCCGTGTTACGGCAGGACCAGACAAAAAACCGCTCCCCGATCATTGTGCAAACGCAGTTCACCGACACGGCCCTGATTGTCGTGGCTCTGGGCGATGAGCCTGGCGAACTGCAGTCCCAGGCCGGTCCCGGTTGAGCGATACGGCGTGTTGGTTGCCACGCTGTTGAGGACATGTTCCGGATAGCCGTCGGAATCGTCGCGCACTGTCAGCGTCAGACATCCATCCAGCATCGTGGCTTCGATGCGGATGGTCGAGCGCGCATAGGCCAGGGAATTGTGGATGGCGTTGATCAGGGCCATTTCGATCAGGTCGCGATCCAGAAACCAGATCGCTGGCACATCAGGATGTATTTCAGCCTCAATCTTGAGACGCTCCCGTGACAGGGCAACGGCCTGATCGCTGACTTCATGAATCAGATCGTGTGGCGAGTAGGCATTGATGGCTGGCTGCATCTTTTGATGATCGACCTTGTAGATGAACAAGGCCTGCTGCAATCGCCCGATTACGCCCTGGCAAAGCAGCCGCGCTGCATCAACTGCTTCATCGTGCACCGGTTCATTCTGGATCGGTATCTGCTCGATGGTCATCGCCAGCAACCCGAGATTGTTTTTCAGTTCATGAATCAGGGCAGCATAGAAGTCAGTATCGTCGAGCTTCATTCCATCACCGCTCGCTGAATACCGAAACGCTGCTCGACTTCCCTGAGTTGCAGCCGCAACCCGGACAGGCGGGGATTATCCGGTGCCTGACTGCCCGCTTTGGCCAGATAGCGCCTGGCATGTCCTATCAACGTTTCATCCATCCCTGTCTTGTCGATGTGCTTGAGAATCACCCATACGGTGTCCAGCATGATGCGCGGGTTGTAAGGGGCTTCGTTGCACGCGGTCAGCAACTTGTCGACGGCCGCCTGATAATCCCCCTGCTGTATCAGCAGGCCGCCTTCGTTATTCAGCGTGCGTACCCCTGCGGTTGCGCTGGACAGCACCGACGCGCCGGTATCGCTGCGCCCGGCTTCTTCATAGATACGTTTGGCCTTGGCCAGGAGCGCTTCGCTGTCATGCGCGTTGCGGGCCACTTCCGACACCAGTCCATCGGCTTCATCCAGCCGGCCATTTGCCATGCAGACCCGGGCCATGTCCAGAACCAGTTGATCATCGCCGCGTGTGCCGGCAGCACGCAAGGCGCTCGCAGCATCCAGTGCCTTGGAGGCTTCCTGCAGCTTGCCATCCTGAATGCAGGCCATTCCCTGCGTGACCGCCATCACCAGCTGCCCCTCCGGGCTGCTCTGCAGCGTGCTTTTGTTTTTTCTCAGGGTGTCGGCAACCGCCTTGAGATCGCCCTGCTCCAGTTGCACCCGGCACAGGTTTCCAAAATCGCTTGGGGTGATGAAAATGGAATAACGCCCCTTCTCCAGTGCGTTGCTAAAAGCAGAGCGTGCGGTGTCCAGATCACCGTTGGCGAGCGCAATTTCCCCCAGCTTCTGCTGGCGCCGAACGGTTTTCCCCGAGATGGACACGCCTTGCTCCAGCGCAGACTGGGCGGCTTCTGCATTCTTGTTCGCCAGGCACACTTCGGCAAGCAGGTCATACGCAGCCACCATTTCCGGGGCGTGCTCCAGCACGTCGCGCAATTCTTTCTCGGCGACCGCGTGCTGTTCTTGCATGTGTAGCGTGCGGGCAAGGCCGAGTCGTGCCCAGGGAATGGCCCGCATCTTGATGACTTGCTGATAGAGGGCTTCCGCCTCGGCGAACCGCTCCAATGTCACAAGCAACTCGCCCTTGCAACGCAGGGCATCCACCATGTATTTGGGGCGCTTGCTGATGATTTCATCGCAGGCGGCAATAGCCGCTTCCAGATTCTGGGCAGCCAAATGCTGATGAACATCGTGAAATGCGCGTTTACGCAGCAGCACATTCTCGAGCCGGCTGCGCAGCACCTCGGCGCTGAACGGCTTGATCATGTAGTCATCGGGCGCCAGTTCGGCCGTGGCAACCACCTTCTCGTAATACGATTCGGCGGTCACCATCATGAAGACGGTTTCGGGCGTGATCAGATTGCCATGGCGCAGTTCTTCAAGCAATTGCTGACCGTCACGGCCATCGCCCAGGTTGAAATCGCACAGGATGAAGTCACAGGGTTTGTTCTTGACCTGGTAAATGGCCTCGGCCGCATTGGCCGCAACCTGGACCTTGGTCACGCCGAAGTTGGACAGTGTCAGCCGCAATGCGCTTCGCATACCGGGGTAATCGTCCACCACCAGTGCATGCAACTCACTGTAGTCGATAAATGCATCCTGGATGGGGACAAAAGGCTGACTCACGCTTATTCACCGTACGCTTCATTATTGGCCTGGGCCTGAATTGAATCAGGCCTGATTCGGGTTAATAACGGTGATTATTTGCCTAACTGAACCTTGCCGTACAGAAGATATGGGCGTGCGGCCTAAGCCTGGGCTGACGGGAGACCTAACTCCTCCGAGAATGG
>CAYGMS010000360.1:0-2800 GCA_964350905.1 uncultured Thiobacillus sp.
GCTGACCTTGAGCATGGCCACGCCTTCTTCGGCGAGCACCGCAGCCTCAACCACCCCGGCCAGACCCGCCAGTTGCACTTTCAGCAACGTGGCCTGGTCCTCCGGCATCACGCCCACATTAAACATCCGGGTCTTGATCGCGGGCGGAGGCGTCATCGAAAAAGAGGCCAGCAGCCAGATCGCCATCAACACCACGCAGAAGATGAAGACCACGTGAAAACCATGGTGCTGCGCCAACCAGCCACCGAACACCCCGCCAAAAAACAATCCCAATGCCTGGGCGGTGTTGTACACACCCATCGCCGTGCCTTTGGCCGATGCCGGGGCCAGCTTGGAAATCAGCGAAGGCAGGCTGGCCTCCAGCAGGTTGAATGCAACAAAATAGAAAAACAGCGCCCAGACGATGCCCCATAAATACTCGATGCCCAGCGCCAGTCCAACCTGAGCCAACAGCATCAACGCCACGGCGCCGATGAACACAGGCTTCATCTGGCCGCGCTTTTCGCCGACAATCAGGGCGGGGATCATCAATGCGAATGAACCCAGCAGCACCGGGAGATAGACCGCCCAGTGGTGATCGACACCGAGGCCGCTGTTTTTAAGCGCCACCGGCACCACAACAAACATCGCCATTTGCGCGGCGTGCAGGGCAAAAATTCCGAAATTGAGCCGCATCAACTGACCGTTACGCAGCACGTCTTTCAACCGCGCCGGGTTGGCCTGGGCATCGGCATGAAAATGACTATCCGCCGGATCGGGCACCCATGCCTTGACCACCCAGATGGCGGACAACGCCAGAATGCCGGTCAGCGCAAAAATACCCGGCACGCCGATAATGCGATTGAGCGCGGGCCCTGCCACCAGCGACACCGCGAAGGCGATGCCGATAGTGGAGCCGATCACCGCCATCGCCTTGGTGCGGTGCTCTTCGCGGGTGAGATCGGCCAGCATGGCGGTGACAGCGGCAGACACCGCCCCAGCCCCCTGCAGCGCACGGCCGAAAATCGTCCAGTAGATATCGGTGGCGGTGGCGGCGACAAAACTGCCGATGGCAAAGATGATGAGGCCGAAGATGATGACCTTCTTGCGGCCGATGCGGTCGGACACCATGCCAAAGGGGATCATGAAGATGGCCTGGGTCAGGCCGTACATGCCAAGCGCGAGGCCCACCAGGGTGTGATTATTGCCGCCCGGCAGGTGTTCGGCATACAGCGCAAACACCGGCAGGATCAGGAACATGCCCAGCATGCGCAGGCCAAAAATGGCCGCCAGACCCGATGTGGCGCGCTTTTCGGCGCGGGTCATGCTTTCGGACAAGTCGATGTGGGCCACTGCAATATTCGGCTGATGCGGGAAGTCCGTTATATTAGCAGGTTGCGAATTACGCTTCCTGACGTCAAACAATGGAATTTATCCGCATCCGTGGCGCCCGTACCCACAACCTGAAAAACATCAATCTCGACCTGCCACGCAACAAACTGGTGGTGATCACGGGACTGTCGGGATCAGGCAAATCGTCGCTGGCGTTCGACACCCTCTATGCCGAAGGCCAGCGACGCTATGTCGAGTCCTTGTCGGCCTATGCGCGGCAGTTTTTGCAGTTGATGGAGAAACCCGACGTTGACCTGATCGAAGGCTTGAGCCCGGCGATTTCCATCGAGCAGAAAGCCACCAGCCACAATCCGCGCTCGACGGTCGGCACGGTGACCGAAATCCACGACTATCTGCGCCTGTTGTACGCCCGCGTCGGCGATCCGCAGTGTCCGGAACACGGCATCACACTGGCTGCGCAAACCGTATCGCAGATGGTCGATGCAGTGCTGGCACTGCCGGAAGACACCAAGCTGATGATCATGGCGCCGCTGGTGGTGGGCCGCAAGGGCGAAAATCTGGAATTGTTTGCCGAACTGCGCGCGCAGGGCTTCGTGCGGGTGCGGGTTGATGGCACCGTGCATGAGATTGACGCCGTACCCAAGCTCGACAAGAACAAGAAGCACACCATCGAAGTGGTGGTGGATCGCCTGAAAGTACGCGCCGACGCCAAGCAGCGTCTGGCCGAAAGCTTCGAGACCGCACTGCGCCACGCCGATGGCCGGGCGCTGGCGGTGGAAATGGATACAGGCAAGGAGCACCTGTTTTCCGCCAAGTTCGCCTGCCCGATCTGCAGCTATGCGCTGCCCGAACTCGAGCCGCGGCTGTTCTCGTTCAACAACCCGATGGGCGCCTGCCCCACCTGCGACGGTCTCGGCCAGATCACCTTTTTCGACCCGGCACGGGTGGTGGCGTTCCCGCATCTGTCGCTGGCCAGCGGCGCGATCAAGGGCTGGGACAAGCGCAATCAGTTCTTCTTCATGATGCTGCAAAGCCTGGCGATGCATTATGGCTTCGACCTCGACACGCCGTGGGAATCGCTGCCCGAGCGCATCCACGATGTGCTGCTCAATGGCAGTGGCAAGGACGCCATTGCCTTCCAGACACTGGCGCCGCGCGGCGGATTCACCACCAAAAGTTACCCGTTTGAAGGCGTGCTCGCCAACATGGCGCGCCGCTACCACGAGTCGGATTCGATGGCGGTGCGCGAAGAACTCGCCAAGTACCAGAACAACAAGGCCTGCCCCGCCTGCGAAGGCACGCGACTGCGCGAAGAAGCGCGTCACGTCATGGTCGGAGACGTCCCGATCTTCAAGGTCAGCGCGATGCCGCTGAAGCAGGCGCTGGCATTTTTCCAGACACTCACACTCGACGGTCACCGCGCCCAGATCGCCGACAAGATCGTCAAGGAAATCATCGCCCGCGTCGG
>CAYGMS010000361.1:0-2797 GCA_964350905.1 uncultured Thiobacillus sp.
CCACGCTGACGTCGGTGGCCGGCGGCCTGTTCGGCTACGCCATCGGTTATTTCGCCATCGACGCCATCGAGCCCTGGCTGCGCGAATCCCGCTACTGGGACAGCTACCAACTGGCGGTGGACTGGTTCGGCGAATGGGGCTTCTGGGCGGTATTCGTCGCCGGCTTCTCGCCGATTCCTTATAAAGCGTTCACCATCGCCGCTGGCGCCCTGTCGATGGCGCTGTTGCCCTTCACCCTGGCCTCGCTGATCGGGCGCGGGTCGCGCTTCTTTCTGGTCGCCGGTCTGATGAAGTGGGGCGGCGCGCGCATGGAGGCGGCGCTGCACCGCTATGTCGACCGCCTGGGCTGGGCGACCGTGGCGCTGGTTGTGGTGGGCGTGCTGATCTACCAGTGGTGAGACGTGGCGGTTGCCGCGAACAGACCATTCAATTTCAACTGACGGGGAAATCCACAATGAAGCGGGACATCGAAAAAACCTATTCACGGAGCGCGTTCATCGCCAAGCTGCGCCGGCTGGCCGACGCCCTGGAGCGCGGCGAGCGTTTCTCTATCCAGGTGGCGGGCGAGCGCATCGCGGTACCGCGCGATGCCGCGGTCAGCATCGAGCACGAGCGCGAGGGCCGCGTCGAGCAGATCGAGATGCAGGTAACGTGGAAACCCGCGCGGTGTTGACGGAGCAAGGCGAGCCCATGACTCCCGCCGCGCCTGGGCGCGGTGACGGATTGAGGCCTGAATACTTTCTTGACACCATATGATTTATCAACCACCGAACCGGAGACTACCCATGTTCTACGCAATTCTTAAAACCGTTCACCTGTTGTCCATCATCGTCTGGATTGGCGGTATGACGTTTGCCCACTTCTTTTTGCGGCCAGCCGTTGCCTCGCTGGAGGCGCCCGAGCGGGTGCGCCTGATGCACGTTGCGCTGGGTCGCTTCTTCAACGCTGTGCTGGTGGCGGGTGTGCTTGCCATTGGCAGCGGGCTGTGGATGATGGGGCGCATTGCCAAGCAAACGGTGCAGGCCGGAGCCCAGCTCAGCCTGCCGCCTGAATGGATGGCGATGGCCGTGCTGGGGGTGGTGATGCTGGCTATTTTTGGCCACACCCGCTTTGCGCTTTACCCGCGCCTCACGCGCGCTGTGACGGCTGCCTCCTGGCCTGCGGGCGACGCCGCGCTGGCAAGCATTCGCACCTGGCTGATGGTGAATCTGGTGGTGGGTGTGGTGATTGTGGCGGTCACGCTGCTGGGCCTGGGTGCCGCCGGTTTATGAGGACTGAGAGGCGATGAACAAACTCTGGTTTGCGCTTTCAGGTGTTCGGGTTCGCCAGGGAGAAAGGCCTGATGAATAGGCGCGTGCTGATCGCACTCGCGGCGTATTGGCGAAGTACGCCGATACCGGCCGTTGCGACTATTGCAACCCCTGACCCATGCCTGAGCGAACGATGCTGAACCGTCTGCGACGCTTGTCCCCCAAAACGCTCAAGGCCGATCTGTCGGCCGGGCTGACCTCGGCGCTGGTCGCGATTCCCGACGGCATCGCCTCGGCCATTCTGGCCGGACTCAACCCGATTCACGGCCTCTACGCGCTGATGATCGGCACGCCGATCGCGGCCATGCTGGCGAGTTCGCACCTCATGTACGTGGCCAACACGCTGGGCGAATTCAGCGGCGAGGCCAAGGTGCGCGGCACCTGACCGCCATGCGGATATTTTCCTTCCTTTACCAGCGCGCGTCTCCTGGATAGCCACCCATTCGATAGGACTCAAGACCATGCAAGACCTCTTGGAGAAACATTGGCACCACCTCCCCGCCACGGAAGTGCTCGACCTGCTCGATGCCAATGGTGAGCGCGGACTTGATCTTTTCGATATCTCCGAGCGCCAGACGCGCTTCGGCCCCAACGCCCTGTCCCCGCCCAAGGGAAAAAGCCCGCTGCGGCGCTTCCTGGAGCAGTTCCACCAGGCGCTGGTCTACATCCTGCTGGCGGCCATCCTGGTCAAGCTGGCCCTGGGGGGCTATGTGGATGCCGCCGTCATCTCCGGTGTGGTCCTGCTCAACGCAATCCTCGGGTTCGTCCAGGAGAACAAGGCACTGAGCGCCCTGGCGGCGCTCTCGCGAGCGCTGACCACCGAGGCCACCGTCCTGCGCGCCGGGGCCAAACAGCGCATCGACGCCCGCGACCTGGTGCCGGGTGACCTGGTCTTGTTGGCTTCCGGCGACAAGGTCCCGGCGGACCTGCGCCTGCTGCGGGTGCGCGACCTGCAGGTGGATGAGTCGGCCCTGACTGGCGAATCGGTGCCGGTCGTCAAGGCGGCTGGCGAGCTGGCGCACGACGCCACGCTCGCCGATCGCCGCAACATGGCCTACACGTCCACCCTGGTGACCTACGGCACCGCGACCGGGGTGGTGACCGCCATCGGTGACGCCACCGAGGTCGGCAACATCTCCGGGCTGATCGCCAGCGCCCAGCAGCTCGATACCCCGCTTACCCGTCAGGTCGCGCGCTTCAGCCACTACCTGCTGTACGTCATCCTCGCCCTGGCGGCGCTCACCTTTTTGGTCGGTCTTTGGCACGGTGAGTCCTGGGTCGCCATGTTTATGGCTGCGGTTGCGCTGGCCGTGGCCATGATCCCCGAGGGCCTGCCGGCAGTGCTCACCATCACGCTGGCGATCGGTGTCGGGCGCATGGCCCGGCGCAACGCCATCATCCGCCGCTTGCCGGCGGTGGAGACCCTGGGCAGCACCACGGTGATTTGCTCGGACAAGACCGGCACCCTCACCCGCAACGAGATGACC
>CAYGMS010000362.1:0-2793 GCA_964350905.1 uncultured Thiobacillus sp.
GTGAAGCCACCATGCACCTGTACTGTGCCGACAATGGTCGTCCCGCCGTTGGTCCCATGCAGTTGTTCAAAATGCTCTTTATCGGCTATCGAATCGGCGCATGACTTGCCACCGCACATCGTCCGATGCTCAATGTGTTCAAAATCAATATGCTCGGAAATGGAAATGGCTTCATTTCGCAAGAAATAAATCGTGATGAGCGAATACCAGTACTACGAATTCGTCGCCATTGGCGAGCCACTGACCCCGAAGCAATCCGCACCACAGTTTTCTTGTGAAGCGCTTCGATCGAACCGCAGCCGGGCGACAAATGAATTTCGCCTCGGCCATGACGTTGACCGGGCGCAAAGATGGCGATGACTCATCAACGGGCGCGAGCTACCTGGAGTTGGCTCGCGTGCAGATCAATCACGGCGCACAGACCGATGCTGACCTTCAGGAACTGTGATCACGCATCGTGTTCAACATTTTGGTCTCGAACACCCACGACCATCTGCGCAATCATGGCTTTATCATGGTTCCGGGTAAGGGGTGGCGTCTGTCCGAGGCTTTCGACATGAATCCTGTAGCTGGCTCACATGGTTTTTGGCTAAATGGCAGCGAGGCCGACAACGCGCAGGAACTTGATCCGGCTCTTTCCGTGGCACCATACTTCCGCATCTCGGCGAAGGGCGCGAACGTGATCACTGAGCGCAGCCAAGCGATCGTGCGGCAGTGGCCGAAGGTCGCCAAGAGCCTGCGTATCCCGGCGCGTGAACAGCAGCGGATGGCCTCCGCATTCCAGTTGGCGGAATGACTGTGATGGCACCGAGTGACGAAAGAACTTTGATTTGGATGCAATAGCCGTAGTCCAGCTACGACAATAGCTAAGAGTTTAAAAGATGGCTTTGCCGATTGGTGGCGATAGTTGACGATTGATGGGCTGGAGTAGCCGCCGCGTAAATCGAGTATATCTCTCACGCCAGCAAAAGCGCATGTATTCTGACGGTAGAGTTGACGGTAAAGTGTGATGTTGAGAACAGTGAAAGCTAGGTTTTATACGGCTTCCCGGACTTCGGAAACAATCGAATGGGAGTAGCGTTCTTGAGTGGTTGGGCGAGAGGTTTGGTGTTCCTGCATCTCGTTAAATCAGTCAATTAGGTTGCACCTCGAATTTTGACTCGCGAAATGACTTACGCGTAGGGAGGAGACAGGTTGGTTCCACAACATATAGCCATGATTCTGGACGGTAATGGCCGCTGGGCGAAAAAACGGTATCTACCCCGTGTGGCGGGTCATGCGCGTGGGGTCAAGCGGGTGCGGGATATCGTTGAATTCTGCGTTGCGCACGATATCCGTTATCTTACGTTATTCGCTTTTAGTACCGAGAATTGGGGGCGCCCTGCAGAGGAAGTGAACTATCTGATGGGCTTGTTTGTTTCTGCGCTGGAAGGCGAGGTCAACAAGCTCTACAGAAATGGCGTGCGATTGCGTGTCATTGGCGCTATTCAGTCCTTCAATTTGCGTCTGCAGGAATTGATCGCTTCCGCAGAAGCGCAAACTGCTGCCAACGACCGTCTTACCCTTACTGTCGCGGTCAATTATGGCGGGCAGTGGGATATCAAACAGGCATTTACTTGCTGGCTGAAAGCTCGTCACGCTGAGGGCATGTCATCGCTTGAGCAGGTCAGCATCGAGGACGTCGACATCGAACCCTATCTGTCGATGGCCTATGCTCCTGACCCGGATCTGATCATTCGAACCGGTGGCGAACAACGCATCAGTAACTTCCTGCTGTGGCAGAGCGCCTATACAGAGCTCTACTTTACTGAAACACTTTGGCCGGCGTTTGACGCTGCAGAAATGGAACATGCGCTTGCCTGGTATGCGCAGCGCGAGCGGCGATTTGGCCAGACCAGCCAGCAGATTCAGGCCAGCGTACGTTGATGTCCTGGGTGAGTCGAGGCGTTTTCCTGTCAACGTTGTTGCTCAGCGTCTTGTGCATGGCCGCCCCGGCAGCGGCCGCCGTTACCGAGACCGCTGTCCTGCGCAGCAAACCCGCCCTGTTGCGAATGAGTTACGAAGTGCTGGATATCGGCCCATCCGAAACCATGGGCTTGGCGGGTGTGCATTACCTCGTCAATGTTCATCCCGACTGGTATGTGGGTGCATCCGGGTTTGGTGCCCTGGCGGGCGAGCGCGGCGGTTTTTTCACCGGCGGCTTCAGCGTTGGCACCGGCAAGCGGTTTGCCTCGAAATGGATGCTTGATGCCGGACTTTTTGTTGGCGGCGGCGGTGGGGGATCTGCTCCGCAAGGCGGTGGCATGATGGTGCGGCCGCACCTGGGTATCAGTCGCGATGTGGGCGGCGTGATGCTGGGCGCCGGGGTCTCGTATGTCAAATTTCCCAATGGTGGCATCGACGGCACTCAGCTCAGTCTCTCTCTCGGCATCCCTTTCGACGTGTATTATGGCCGCGCCGGCGATGCCGGCAAGGCGGTGGATGCGGGTGATCGCTTCGGCCTGAAGCTGCAGAAATCGGAATGGCTTGCCACGGTGAGTGAATACCATCCCACCGCTACTGCCAAAACCACCACAGGTGCCGCGATGACTGCCACACTCAAGCGGATCGGCTTTGAATACCGCAGGCATGTGGATGCGCATCGTTATTATTTTGTCGAGACCGCGGGGGCGATGGGTGGTCAGTCTGACGGCTATGCTGAGTTGCTTGGCGGGGCTGGCTATAGTGTGTCGTTGTTGGGTCAGCGCCTTCACCTCAGCGCCAGCCTTGCAGCAGGCGGGGCGGGCGGTGGTC
>CAYGMS010000363.1:0-2789 GCA_964350905.1 uncultured Thiobacillus sp.
GATGATGTCGAGATTGGCCCGTACACCATTATTGGTGAGCACGTCGAGATCGGCACGGGCACCACCGTTGGCGCGCATGCCGTGATTACCGGCCACACCACGATAGGTGAGCACAACAGGATTTTCCATTTTGTTTCGCTCGGCGAGGCGCCGCAGGACAAGAAATATGCGGGTGAGCCGACTCGGCTGGAGATCGGTAATCACAATGTCATCCGCGAGTTTTGCACCCTGAATACCGGCACAGTGCAGGATCGCGGCGTGACCACGGTCGGCTCGCATAACTGGATCATGGCCTATGTCCACATCGCGCACGACTGCGTGGTGGGTGACCACACGATTTTTGCCAACAACGCCTCGCTGGCCGGACACGCCGAAGTGGGCGACTGGGCCATTCTGGGCGGGTTTACCGGCGTACATCAGTTCTGCAAGGTGGGGGCGCATGTGATGACCGGCATTTCCAGTGTGGTGTTCAAGGATATTCCACCTTTCATCATGGCGTCGGGGCAGCCGGCCGCGCCGCATGGCCTCAATAGCGAAGGTCTCAAGCGCCGTGGATTCACGACCGAGGCACTGGCCGCCTTGAAGCGCAGCTACAAGATTTTGTATCGGGAAGGCAACACCCTGGCCGAGGCGCAGGCCAAACTGACCCCGGAGGCTGAACAGCATGCCGAAGTCCGGCAGCTGCTCGATTTTCTTGCGCGCAGCGAACGCGGCATCATCCGGTGATGTTGGCTTGTGGGTTTCATGAATTGCGTCACGCCCTCGCTGGTCTTTTGGCTGATATGAACAGTTTGGTTCAGTCGGGTGTAGTTGTGGCTACGCCGCTTCTGCTCAAAATGTCCCTGTCAACCAAAATCCTGCGCGATCATCGTGCGAATTCATGAAGCCCCCAAGCTCGGTGTGGTTGCCGGCGAGGCGTCCGGCGACCTGCTCGGCGCGCATTTCATCAACGCGCTGAAACAGGCCCACCCTGATTTGCGCGCAGCGGGCATTGCCGGCCCGCGATTGATCGAAGCTGGCGTGCAGGCAATTTATCCGAGCGAGAAACTGGCGGTCAACGGCTATGTCGAGGTGCTGCGCCATCTGCCTGAACTGTTGTGGATCCGTTCGCGCATCACCCGGTATTTTTTGAACGAACGGCCTCGTGTATTCGTCGGCATCGATGCGCCGGATTTCAACTTCACGCTGGAAGCAAAGCTCAAACGTGCGGGCATTCCCACGGTGCACTTCGTCAGCCCGTCGATCTGGGCCTGGCGGCCCGAACGCATCCACCGCATCAAGCAGGCGGTGTCGCACATGCTGGTGATGTTTCCATTCGAAGAGCGGATTTATCGGGATGCGGGCATTCCCGTCACTTATGTAGGCCACCCGCTGGCGGATGTCATTCCGCTGGAACCCGATGGGGCTGCGGCGCGTGACGCGCTCGGGCTGCAATCCGGCCCCGTCATCGCGCTGCTGCCAGGTAGCCGGATGAGTGAGGTGGCCCGGCACGCGCGACTGATGTTCGACGCGGCGGTACTCATTCTGAAAGACCATCCGGATGCGCAATTTGTGGCCCCTACTGCGAGCGAAGCTGCTTCCCGATTGATACGGCAGGCTGCACAAGGTCTTGACCTGCCGCTGCACATTCTGGCGGGGCAATCGCACACGGCGCTGGCAGCATGCGATGTGGCGCTGGTCGCGTCGGGCACGGCCACCCTCGAGGCGGCATTGTTCAAAAAGCCCATGGTGATCACCTATCGCATGCCTGCACTGACTGCGCGCATGATGCTGAAAAAGGCCTTGCAGCCGTGGGTCGGGTTGCCCAATATCCTGGCGCGTGATTTTGTGGTGCCGGAGCGAATTCAGGGTGCGGCCACACCCGAGGCACTGGCCAACGACGCATTGGCCTGGCTGGACGATGCGCCGCGCCGCCTGGAATTGCATGAAACGTTTCGCACCATGCACATGAGTTTGCGGCAGGATGCCAGTTCGCGGATTGCCGAAGCCGTTCAACCTTATCTGGCCAATTGATATGGAACTTCATTGGGGGCCGTTGGGCCTGTGCGGGGTGGACGAGGCAGGGCGAGGGCCGCTGGCGGGGCCGGTGGTGGCCGCAGCCGTCATGCTCGATCCCGATCAGCGCATCGAAGGTCTGCGCGATTCCAAAAAGCTGTCTGCCGTCGCACGCGAACGGCTGGCTGACGAAATCCGTACGCATGCAATCGCTTGGTGCGTGGCCGAAGCCAGCGTCGCCGAAATCGATCAACTGAATATTCTGCAAGCCACCATGCTGGCGATGCAGCGTGCCGTGGCCGGGATGGGCCGTGCGCCGGACGAGGTGTGGGTGGACGGCAATCGCTGCCCCAAGTGGGCATGGCGCTCGCAGGCCGTGGTCAAGGGCGACGACAAGGTGGCGTCGATTGCCGCTGCATCGATCCTGGCCAAAACCTCGCGCGACCAGTTCATGTGCAAATTGCATGAAGACTACCCGGCCTATGGCTTTGCCAAACACATGGGCTATGGCACCGTCGTGCACATGGCTGCCTTGAAGGCGCACGGCGCCTGCCCGCAGCATCGCAGAAGCTTTGCGCCTGTTAAACTCGTTCTCGATCAATCTATTCTGTTCTGAAAGGAAATCCTGTGACTCTTTCCCTGTTTCTGCACCTCATGGGCGTTGTTGTCTGGGTCGGCGGCATGTTTTTCGCCTATATGGTGCTGCGTCCGGTGGCGGCCAGTGCGCTCGAGCCGCCGCAACGCCTCACGTTGTGGGCTGGCGTGTTCGGTAAATTCTTTCCCTGGGTCTGGGT
>CAYGMS010000364.1:0-2789 GCA_964350905.1 uncultured Thiobacillus sp.
CTGGAGTTGAACGGTTTTTCGAAAGCAGGTGCAACGTGAAATGGATGCCGACTTGTAAGGAAACAACGGAACTTGCGTCGCGCGCCATGGACGAACGCCTGCGGTTTTCTGAGCGCATGGCCATGCAGTTTCATCAAGCCATATGCAAAAACTGCGCCCGCTTCAACTCGCAATTGCAGGAAATGCGCCGCCTGTTTCGTGTGGAAACGGGGGTGGACGACACCACGCCCGGACTCACGCCCAACGCCCGGCAGCGCATTAAAACCGAATTGCAGAAAAAGCTCGGTTCATGAGCCCTTTGCAAGCAACCGGCTCGTCCGGGAACATTTTTAGATGACCTTAATTTATTTGTCTGGAGAGAAAACAATGTCCAAGAAAACCCTGCTCGCTACTGCTGTTGGTTCCGCCTTTGTTGCCAGCATGGCAGCTGCCCCGATCGCGTCAGCTGCTGAAAACCCCTTCGCCCTGTCCGGCTTGTCGAACGGCTATCAGGTCGCGGAAACAAGTTCTGCCAAACCCATGGAAGGCAAATGCGGCGGCATGAAAGCCGGCGAGGGGAAATGTGGCGGCATGAGGGCGGGCGAGATGAAAGCCGGTGAAGCCAAGTGCGGCATGCCGATGATGGATGCCGACAAGGATGGAAAAATCAGCAAGGAGGACTTCACTAAAAGACACGAAGCCATGTTCGACAGCATGGACGCCAACAAGGATGGCTTCCTCGACCAGGACGAAATGGGCAAGATGAGGCAAGGTGCCTGCGGTGGCGCCAAAAAGTCCATGGAAGGTAAATGCGGCGGCATGAAGTAAGCCACCCCGCCATGAAAACCCTGCGCCCCACCGGCGCGGGACTGGGCTTTCGGCGCGAGCTTTTGCCCGAGCTGAAAGCCCATGTCCCCGGCGCCATCGAGTTTTTCGAAATCGCTCCGGAAAACTGGATCGACATGGGCGGTGCCTATGGCCGCAACCTGCGCGGCTTTACCGAACGCTATCCCTTCGTCTGCCACGGCCTGTCGCTGTCACTTGGCGGACCGGCTCCGCTCGACGAAATGCTGCTGCACAAGACCAAACAGCTGATGGATACCCACGGCATGGCCTTGTTTACCGAACACCTGTCGTACTGCTCGGATGACGGGCATCTGTATGACCTGCTGCCGATTCCCTTCACGGAAGAAGCGGTGAAATACGTCGCTGCGCGCATCCGCCGCACGCAGGACATCCTGGAGCGCCGCATCGCCATCGAAAACGCGTCGTTCTATGCGGCTTCACCCATCGCCGACATGGATGAAGCGCGCTTCATCCGCGCCGTGCTTGACGAAGCCGATTGCGACCTGCATCTCGACGTCAACAACGTCTATGTCAACAGCGTGAATCATCGCTATGACCCACTCGAATTCATTCGCGCCCTGCCAACCGAGCGCATTGTGTATCTGCACATGGCCGGCCATTACAACGAGGCGGATGATCTGATCATCGACACCCACGGCGCCGATGTAATCGACCCGGTGTGGGCACTGCTCGATGAAACCTATCGCCTCCACGGCGTCTTCCCCACGCTGCTGGAGCGTGACTTCAACATTCCGCCGCTGGCCGAACTGGTGCACGAGGTCGAGCACATCGCGCAGATCCAGAATCAACACAGCCAAACTCAACACAACCAGGCAGCGCATGCCGCCCATGAAACCCGCGCCCATGAAACCCGCGCCCATGCTTCCTGAGTTTCAGCGCTACCAGCACGCCTTCACCGCGCACATTCGCGATCCCAGGGCGAACCCGCGACCGGCCGGTGTGGAAGCGCGGCGCATGAACATCTACAACGATCTGCTCTACAACAATGTGGAAGGATTCTTGCTGGCGTGCTTTCCGGTACTGAGGAAAGTACTGGGTGTGCGCAAATGGGCAAAACTGGTGCGCGCATTTTTCAGCACGCACCGCAGCCACACGCCCTACTTCCGGCAGATACCGGACGAGTTCATGCAGTTTTTGCAAAACGAATGGACGCCACCCGAAGGCTATCCGCCGTATCTACTGGCGCTGGCGCATTATGAGTGGATTGAGCTGGTGTTGTCGGTGTCGAATCGCAGCGTGGATTGCGCCGTTGACGCCGCCGGTGACCTGCTCGACGGCATACCGGTACTGAATCCGGTGCTGGCCAACCTGCATTACGACTGGCCCGTGCATCGCATCGCACCACGACGCAAGGTGCAACCCGTCGAAACGTGTTTGCTGGTATTTCGTGATGGCCAGGACCGGGTGGAATTCACCGCGATCAATGCCTTCACTGCGCGTCTGCTGACCCTGCTTGAATCAGGAACCCTGAGCGGACGTGCCGCGCTGGAACGCGTCGCGGAGGAAAGCCGCCATCCCGATCCTGCGTTGATTCTGCAGGCCGGCGGCGCGCTGCTGGACGATTTGCGCGCACGCGGCGCGATCCTCGGAACCCGTCAGATTTAATGATGATGCTGCATGGCGCCGCCATTCATGGCACGCGCCTCGGTCTTTACCTCGACCGTCTGCTTTTTGCCGTCTGATTCCACCACCAGCGTCAGCGGGATCACCTCACCGGCAGTAATCGGCTTCTTCAGCCCCATCAGCATGATGTGATAACCGCCCGGCTCAAGTGAAACGGTCTTGCCTTTCGGCAGGTCGATCGCCTTCACTTCGCGCATCCGCATCACGTCGCCATCCATTTTCATTTCGTGCACTTCCACCCGCGGCACGGCCGAGCTGGATGCGCTCAACAAACGCGCATCGGCATCGGACTGGATCTTCATGTAGGCGCCACCGACCGG
>CAYGMS010000365.1:0-2769 GCA_964350905.1 uncultured Thiobacillus sp.
GCTCGATGCCGCTCGACGAAATCCGCCAGCGCATCAAGGAACTGCCCGCCGACAAAGAAATCGTCGCCTACTGCCGTGGGCCGTTTTGCATGATGTCGGCCGAAGCGGTGGCGCTGCTTAAAGAACACGGATTGCGCGCCATCAAGATCGCCGACGGCATACCGGAATGGCAGGCTGCGGGCTTGCCGCTAGCCTGACTTCGAATCCCCAATCCAGACTCGCTGTCGCACCCCCTATACCAAGGAGTACTTCATGTTTTTCCGTCAACTTCTGGCTAAAGACGCCACCCTGTCCTATTTCTTCGGTTGCGGTTCCTGCCACGTCGGCGTGGCCGTCGATCCGGTGCTCGGCGATGAGGACTGGTTCATCAACGAAGCGGCCAAGCAGGATGTGAAGATCACGCACGTCATTGACACCCATGTGCATGCCGATCATTTTTCCGGTGGCCGCGCGCTGGCTGAGAAAACCGGTGCGCTGTATTGTCTGCACGAGTCCAACCGCAGCCGCGTGAAGTTTCCTTTCGAGTCGCTGAAGGATTGCCAGCGCATTGAAGTCGGCAATGTCGTCGTAGAGGTGCTGCACACCCCGGGCCATACGCCTGATTCCATCAGTCTGACCGTGGCCGACAAGCGCCGCGCCACGGCTGCCGATGCGGCACCGTGGTTCGTGCTCACTGGTGACACGCTGTTTGTGGGCAGCGCTGGGCGCCCCGACTTGGCCGGCAAGGAAACCGAGATGGCCGGTCAGCTCTACGATACGGTGCATCAGCGCCTGCTGACGCTGGCACCTGAGGTCGAGCTGTATCCCGGCCACACCTCGGGCAGCGCCTGTGGCGCGGGCATGTCGGGTAAGCCCATGTCGACCATTGGTTTCGAAAAACGCTGGAGTCCGATGCTGTCCATGGATAAAAATGCATTCATTGCCGAACTGACCGGGTCGATTCCGCCGCGCCCAGCGGAAATGGATCGCATGGTTGCCTTCAACCTCGGCAACGCAGCATGACCGCGACTCAAATGGTGATGGATTACCGTTACGGCATCCGCAACAACCTCGCCCAGTTTTCGCATCAGGTGGTGCAGGTGTTTTTTGTCGGACTCACCATCGGCATGTTCCGCACCGTGGTGCCTGCGCTTGCCGAAACCGAATTCGGTGTGGCCAAAGACTCGTTCATGATGCTGATGGCGTTCGTCACCGCGTTCGGCTTCGTCAAGGGCACACTTAATTTCGTGGCAGGTCGTTTGTCCGAGCGCATCGGCCGCAAAAAAGTGCTGTTTGTCGGCTGGCTGGCGGCGGTGCCGATCCCCTTCATGATCCTGTATGCACCCAGCTGGGGCTGGATCGTGGCGGCTACGGTGTTGTTGGGCGTGAACCAAGGCCTGGCCTGGTCGATGACGCAGACCTCCAAGCTTGATCTCACCACCGCTGACCAGCGGGGCCTCACTATTGGCATCAACGAGTTCTCCGGTTACTTTGGCGTAGCGGTGGCGGGCATCATCACCGGCTACATGGCGACGGCTTTTGGCCCGCGTGAAGGCCTGATGATTTTCGGCCTGATGGTGGTAGCGCTGGCAGGCCTGTTTACCCTGATTTGGATAAAGGACACCCTGCCGTGGGCGCATGCGGAAGGCAAGAAGCATGCAGCCGGGTTGATGACCGGCCCGACGCCGCGTTATCCCACCAACATTTCCGTGCAGCCCGGAACATGGGAAGTCTTCACCTTGATGTCATGGCGCGACCGACGCCTGGCGTCAATCAGCCAGGCCGGACTGGTGGAAAAGTTCGTTGACGCCCTGGTGTGGGTATTTTTCCCGCTTTATCTCTATCAGCATGGCCTGTCGCTCGCTGGCATCGGCTGGGTGGTGGGCGTGTATGGCTTCGTCTGGGGCATTTCGCAATTCCTCACCGGCCACTGGTCAGACCGCATCGGCCGCAGGAAACCCATCGTCTGGGGCATGTGGTTGTGCGGCACTGGCGTGGCACTGGTGATGATGGGCGAAGGCGAGCTGTGGTGGTCGTTCGCCGCCGCAGTGATGGGCTTCGGCATGGCGCTCTTGTACCCCACGCTGTCCGCTGCCATCTCCGATATCGCCCACCCCAACTGGCGGGGATCGGCCATCGGCATCTACCGCTTCTGGCGCGACCTCGGCTACGGCATCGGCGCGCTGCTGCTGGGCGCGGTGGCGGCGCTGTTCGGCGGGATCGAGGCCGGGTTCTGGTTCACTGCCGCCGCCATGTTCGTTTCCGGCACCATCGTCCTGCTGGCGTGCGAGGAAACCCACCCGCGCCTCAACCCCGCCAGGGATTGATCTTTTTCATCTTGGAGTTCGCATGAACAAAACGCTCATTGCCCTGTTTGCCAGTCTGTCCCTGCTGGCCACCCCCGCCTGGTCGGAAGAAAACCCCGCCGTAGTCGACGCGCTGTCCGGCTACATGGACTTCGCCGAATACAGCAGCAGCCTGATCTGGCCGGAACAGATCCCGAAGGAAGACTGGCAGAACGTGTTTATCGTGGATGCCCGTGACGCCGCCCAGTATGCAAAAGAGCACATTCCCGGTGCAGTGAACATCGAATGGCGGCAGGCGGTGGCGCGGCGTAGCGAACTGCCGAAAGACCGCATGGTGGTGATGTATTGCAACTCCGGCTCATTGTCTGCTCAAGCCGTATTCGCCCTGCGTTTGTTGGGTCACGACAACGTCAAAGTGCTGCAGGACGGTATCGAAGGCTGGAAAGCCAAGGGCGGTTTCGACTCCCACGCTCGTGCCAGCAAG
>CAYGMS010000366.1:0-2755 GCA_964350905.1 uncultured Thiobacillus sp.
GTGCGACGCCTTGCCGAACCGGTCAGCCTGGAGCGGAATCCACAACAGGATCTTCCGCCGTTTCAGTCCATGGTTGAGGAGTGGGACTGGCTCAGCCGTTCGCTCAACGCGCTGAATCGCAGCCTGGGAATGCCGGACGCCTACCCCTTCATTCCATCACGCCAGGTGCTGGAAAAAATTCAATTCATCGACCGGCTGGTGAAGGCCGGAAAATGAAAATAAAGACGCCTACGGCTGGTCTTCCCAGTCGAAGCGTGGCAGCCGCTTGAATGCACGCTGCAGACCCTCGCCCCAGCTCTTCTGCATGGATTTGATAAACGGCGATTGCATCTTGAATACACGATGCGTCGGCATTTGCAGGCTGTCGGCCCGGTAGATCGCCAGCTCCAGGGGCGGCCCGACCGAGAGGTTGGCACGCATGGTCGAGTCCAGCGACACCATGGCACAGCGGGCGGCATCCTCCAAAGAGGTGGACGGTGAAACGATGCGGTCCAGAATCGGCTTGCCGTATTTGGTCTCACCGATCTGCAGGTAGGGCGTTTCCGGTGAAGCGCTGATGTAATTGCCTTCCGGATAGATCAGGAAAATCTCGGGCGCGCGCCCCGCAATCTGCCCACCCAGAATCATGGTTGCGCTGGTGCTGCTGCCGCTTTCGTCCTGAAAAGCGGCAGCATGCTGCAACTGTTCCCTGCGGCTGATTTCACCGATGTATTTGGCGGCATCGTGCAAATGCCGGCAATTGAGCAGATTCTTTTCTGCATCATCTTCGATATCGTTCTGAATCGTATTGACCACGGCCTGCGTCGTTGCCAGATTGCCCGAGGCGAGCAGGACCAGAATGCGGTCGTCATTCTTGGCAAAAACATGCATCTTGCTATAGGTGCGGATGTAGTCGACACCGGCGTTGGTGCGCGAGTCCGAGGCAAAGACGATGCCGGTGTTGGTCTTGATGGCGAGGCAGTAAGTCATGGTGAGTTGTTCGGGCGGCTTAAGCGCGCGCCTAGAAAGGCCATATTATCAATGGGTTATAATACCCCAGTTGAATAACAAAGCTGAAGGGAGATGCATGGCTATCCGCTGGGGCAGTTATCCGGTCAAAGGACTTCACGACGAACTCATCCAGGCACGCAGCAAACCGCGGCCTGCCGCCAAACAGCTGTGCCAGTTTCTGCACGGCCTCTCCGACAAGGAAATCGAGGAGCACAAGTCCGCCGCCGATCTGGCGATCAAGCTGATGGGCATCACCTTCACCGTCTATTCCGAGCAGGATGGCGAAGCCATCGACCGGGCCTGGCCATTCGACATCATTCCGCGCGTGATCGACAGCCGCGAATGGAAACAGGTCGAACGCGGCCTGGTGCAGCGGGTCAAGGCACTCAATCTGTTTATTGCCGACCTCTACGACCAGCAGCAAGTCGTCAAGGATGGCGTCTTCCCGGCTGAGCTGCTGGAAGACTCGGTCAATTTCCGTCCGCAATGCGTCGGTGTCAAACCGCCGCAGGGGATCTGGGCGCACATCTGCGGTTCCGATCTGGTGCGCGACAAGGACGGCACGATCTACGTGCTGGAAGACAATTTGCGCGTGCCGTCCGGCGTGTCCTACATGGTCGAGAACCGCCAGGTCATGAAACGCGTGTTCCCGGACATGTTCGAGAACGAGAACATCCTGCCGGTGGATGACTACCCTTCCAAGCTCTACGACATGCTGGCTTCGCTCAGCCCACGCAAGGTCGCCAAGCCGGTGGTGGCCGTGCTCACGCCCGGCATCTACAACTCGGCCTATTACGAGCACAGCTATCTGGCGCAGCAAATGGGTGCGGAACTGGTCGAAGGTTCCGATCTGCTGGTGGGTGACGACGATTGCGTCTATATGAGGACGATCGACGGCCAGAAGCGGGTAGATGTGGTCTACCGCCGCATCGACGACCTGTATCTCGACCCCGAGGCTTTTCTGCCGGAATCCACGCTCGGCGTGCCGGGCCTGATGCGCGCCTGGAAGGCCGGCAAGGTCGCGCTGGCCAACGCGCCCGGCGCCGGTGTGGCGGACGACAAGGTGGTCTATGCCTACGTGCCGGACCTGATCCGCTACTACCTGAAAGAAGAACCGCTGATTCCCAACGTGCCGACCTACCGCTGCATCTACAAGGACGAGCGCGACTACGTGCTGGAGCACATCGCCGAACTGGTGGTGAAGCCGGCCAACGAATCCGGCGGCTACGGCATGCTGATCGGCCCGCACGCCACGCCCGAGGAACGCGAGCAATTCAAAAAACTCATCCGTAGCAATCCTCGCAACTACGTCGCGCAGCCAATGCTGACCCTGTCCACCGCGCCCACCCTGGTGGGCAACCGCGTCGAGCCCCGCCATCTCGACCTGCGGCCCTTCATCCTGTCGGGCAAGGAAACCTACGTCACCACCGGCGGCCTCACCCGCGTGGCGCTGACCAAAGGCTCCATCGTCGTCAATTCATCACAGGGTGGCGGCAGCAAGGACACCTGGATCGTTGATGTAGAAGGAGGGAACTGAGATGCTTTCCCGCGTAGCCAACACCCTCTACTGGATCGGCCGCAATATTGAGCGCGCCGAAAACACCGCCCGCCTGATCAGCGTCACCAGCCACCTTCAGCTCGACCTGCCGAAAGGCATTCGTCAGGGCTGGAAGAGCATCGTCAACATCCTCGGCAACGAGGAAGCCTTCGAGAAGCTGGGCATCGAGAACGACGAGCGCCAGATCATCAAGTTTCTGATCAGCGA
>CAYGMS010000367.1:0-2755 GCA_964350905.1 uncultured Thiobacillus sp.
GTAAAGGAGTGACGTCGATCTTCCAGCGCCCGGCCAGTTCTTCCGCCTGCTGGCGCAACTTGCCTTCGAAATAGTCATGCAATTGCGCTTCTGTTTTTGTATCCCTCAGCAACAGACGATCATGCAGACGTTTCATCGCCTGACCGGGAAGACAGTGTTGCAAGATGAGGCGGGCATTGTGCTGAACTGCCAGCAGCGCGGCGCGTTCTTCGGCGCGACTGGCAGTAGGGGAAAAGTCGGTGGCAACCAGGATGGTTTCGATCGATTTCATGACGGGTTTCTCCGCAAGGTGTTTTCGAGCATCTCCGCCGCATAGTCGGCAGCATCGTAATAGGGATGGAATACCTGTTCAGCCCCGGCCTGCTTCAGAGCATCCGCATCCGCCTCATTGTGCGCGGCAGCCGCTACCCGGCCGGTGTAGCCATGCGCGCGTAACGCGGCGATGAGGGCGCGATTGATGTTGGCATCGGGCAAGGTGCTGACCACCCAGCGCGCCTGCCTCAGTGGCAGGGTGGCGGGCAGCTCCGCGTCCTCGGCGTCGCCAAAACGCACGTCCAGGCCGTGGCGGCGGGCGAGGCGCACCGCTTCAGGGTCAAAATCCACGCCCAGCGTGGCGACATCCTGCTCGTGCAGACGCCGCATCAACCGTCCGCCGTAACGCCCCTGGCCGAACACGATGATCTCCGGAACAGTTTCGGTTTCTCCCGCCGCCGCACTTTCGCGGAACGGCGTCCTGCGCTCGAACACCCTGAGCCATGGCTTCAGCCTTTCGTACAAGGGCTGGCCGTTTAACACCATGTAGGTGCAAACGCTGATGGTGACCAGTCCCACCAGCGTCACCAAGCCAAGGGCATCGCCGCCGACATGGCCCAGCGTCACCCCCATGGCGATGAAGACGATGGAGAATTCTGAGATCTGCGCCACCGTGAGGCCGGCCATGAATCCGGTGCGTTTGCGATATCCCATATATCCCATGATGGCCATGACAATCAGGGGGTTGCCGATCAATACAAAAGCGGAGAGCACCATGGCAGACAGGATTTGCCCCTCGAAGGCCTGGAATTCCAGCTTCGCCCCCAGATCGATAAAGAAAAACAGCAGCAGAAAATCGCGCACCGGGTTGAGGCGGCTGCTCATGGCCTCGCGGTAGGGTGAGGTGGCGAGCGAGAACCCGGCCAGAAAGGCCCCCACTTCCTTGCTGAACCCAATCGCCTCGCCCAGCGTGGCCAGAGCCACGCCCCAGGCGATGGCGAACAGCAGCATCAGTTCCTGCGAGCGAGCCACCAGATCGAGCAGACGTGGCAGCACGTAACGCATGGCGACGGCCAGCAGCAGGCCGGCCACGGAGAGTTTCAGTGCGATCATGCCCAGCGTGGCGGCCACCCCGCCTGCCTCAACCATGTTCAGGCTGCTCATGGTCATCATGGCGACGACCACCGCGATGTCCTGAACGATGAGGAAGCCCACCGCGATGCGGCCGTGCAAGGAGTCGAGTTCCTTTTTATCTGACAGCAGTTTGACGATGATGATGGTGCTGGAGAAGGTCAGCGCCACCGCCACGTAAATCGCCTTGAGGTGGTCCATGCCCAGTGCCAGGCCAAGCAGGTAGCCGAACAGGATGGTGAAGGTAAGCTGTCCCAGCCCGGTCGCCAACGCCACCGCACCGAGGCGGCGCACTAGGTGCAGGTCGAGCTTGAGGCCGACGGTGAACAGCAGCACCGCCACGCCAACCTGGGCCAGCAGGTCAAGCGGATCGTGCGCGGTGACCCAACCAAAGGCCACCGGCCCGGCCAGAATCCCCACCACGATGTAGGCCAGGATCAGCGGCTGGCGCAGGTGGATCGCCAGCGCGCCGATGGCGGCGGCGGCGGCAAGAAGCAGAGCGATTTCCTGGAAGGCGCCGTTCATAGTTTTATTTATGATGGGTGGCGGTTGGACAAATCATAACAGCAGCAGCGCGCCCGCCAGGGCAACCAGCGCTAGTAGCCACAAGACGCCCGCTAGCGGCCAGGCGAAGAGGCTTGCCTCCAGCCGCGCAGGCCGGGTAAGCCCTTTGTGCGCGCCGAAAATCCTTCGTCGCGGCCAGGCAAGCTTCGGCATGGGCACACGACACCAAGCCGACCCCGCCCGTTCCAGCCACACCAGCACATCCCCCGGGGGGATGGCCGGGCCGCGCCATCCGAGCCACCAGGCAGCATAGGCCAGGAGCGCGGCGGAGAGCGCCGGCCAAGCCGCGGACGCCAAGCCCGCCCCGGACATTACCGCCGCCACGGTGCCGGAATCGACCCGCATCCAGACCAGTGCCAGCATTGCTGCCAGCAATGCCAGCCAAGATGGCAAAAGGCCGGCAGCGTCGTCCTGCTTGCTTCCACGAGGTGTCAGCAATAGAAAGCGGGCCATGAGCAGACCCGTGCCTACGGCGGCCAGGGGCAGCGTCCAGGCCAGCAGTTCCGGCCAAGGCGCGGGCAGACCCGCCAGGGCGGTCTTCAATTGCGTCTTGGCGAGCACCCCACTGGTGAACGGCGCGCCGGCCAGGGCCAGGGCGGGTAGCAGCAGGCCTGCCATCACCCAGCTGTTGCGGCCGAACCGCTGCGCCACCCCCACGCCCAGGAACAGGGCACCCTTGGCCAGACCATGATGCAGGGCATAGAGGCCGATCGCCGGCAGCAGCAGCGGCCAGGCCTGCGGCAACAGCAGGCCGGCGCCCACGGCCAGGGGCATGAAGCCCATCTGGCTGATGCTGGAATAGGCCAGC
>CAYGMS010000368.1:0-2252 GCA_964350905.1 uncultured Thiobacillus sp.
ATTCAACCGTTGGCAGCATGAAAGAGGCGACAACTACCTTGACGCGCGCCGGTTCTTAAGGATGAACTCAAACTGGCAGGGCCTGATGACCAGCGTGGCTTCAATCAGTGCTTGGGGGCGTCACCGAAGGGTGAGTACGACTACTTCAATGCAACTCGGAATGGTGAGCCTGGCTCAGTCAGAGCAGTCGATCAATGGCAGATTCTCAGCCCTTTGCGGGGAATGCCGTTTGGCGTGGGTGACGTCAATCGACTGATCCACGAACGATTTCGCGCCGGCTTTGTGGCATTGGCGACTCGATTCCCTCGTTCTATCCCCAAACCGTTCGGGGCGGAGCGCATTGTCTATGGGGACAAGGTCATCAACCTTAGAAATCATAAACGCGATGGGAAGCGGGTCTATCCACAAGAAGGCGCACTTGGCTATCTGGCCAATGGAGAAATTGGCATTGCGGTGGGGCAGTGGAAGACGAATCAATTCCCGAAAATACTCAAGGTGGAATTTTCATCGCAAAAAGGCTTTACCTACGACTTCTACGGGAGCGACTTCCGGGACGAGGGCGATGCAGCGATGGAGCTGGCCTATGCCCTCACCATACACAAGGCACAAGGAAGCCAATTCAATCTGGTGATTGTGGTGTTGCCCGAGGGGCACCCCATTCTGTCGCGTGAGCTGATCTATACGGCGCTGACACGACACCAGGATCGCGTGGTTGTGATGCACCAAGGCCCGCGCACGATGTTGAAGGACTTTGCCTCACCACTTCGATCTGAAACAGCAAGGCGCATGACTAACCTGATGCTGGAATGCCAGATGCTTGAGATCCCCCAGGCAAAGGGAAGCGTATTCCTTCAAGAGGGCCTGATTCACCTGACAAGCAAGGGAGTGGCTGTGCGATCAATGTCCGAGCTGGCAATTGCCGAGGCGCTCACCAATGCGGGCGTGTCGTACGAGTACGAAAAGGCACTGACGCTTGGCGGCCAAACCCGCTACCCAGACTTCACGGTTGAAGATGAGATTTCAGGCCGAACCATCTATTGGGAGCATCTCGGGATGTTGGATAACGAAGGCTATCGCAGCGCTTGGGAAAAGAAATTGGCCTGGTACAAGTCAAATGATGTGCTGCCAGAAAGCGAAGGCGGCGGCTCGCGTGGAATGCTGATGATGTCAGTCGGATCGGGGTTGACCGGCTTTGATTTGACCACGATCAAAGCGGATATCGATCGTGTGTTTGGTGGGTGAGGCCATGAGTATCCTGAAGCCTCATTGCATGCAGATTCGCGGAGTGGATAACTGCCATGGCTGACGAAATGCGACCGGGAGACAAGGTCAGGCTGATCGCCAACCCAAGCAAGGTTGGGGTACTTGGCAATGAGACCGATGGCCCCTCCCAACGTCAGCGAGTGCTGGTTACGTTTCTGGATGGTGATGAACAATTTGTGCCCAAGGGCTCGCTGGAGAAGGTGGAAGCCAGACCGCCTGGCCCCTATGCGGAGATCGCTCGTGGGAGTTATGGCCGTGTTGATGATCTCCGAGGGCTGATGACGTACTACCGTCTGAGTGGGCGGTTGGCGAACCTGATCTATAGCCTTAACACGACCAATACCCAGTTTCTGGCATATCAGTTCAAGCCGGTTCTGCATTTCCTGGATTCGCCCTGTAACGGCATTCTGATTGCCGACGAAGTTGGCCTTGGTAAAACAATCGAAGCGGGGCTGATCTGGACTGAGTTACGTGCACGCATGGATGCCAAGCGTTTGTTGGTGGTGTGCCCCGCCATGCTGCGCGAAAAATGGAAGATGGAACTGTCAGATCGCTTTGGCGTGCAGGCAGACCTGGTGGACGCTAATGAGTTGAAAAAACGTTTGCAGGCGGTGCGTGAACGACCCCAGGACAGCTTCGCTTTGGTCGCCAGCATTCAGGGCCTTCGTCCTCCCAAAGGATGGAACGACAGCAAGACACCTAGCCAGTCTGCGGCAGCAAAACTGGGGCGCTTTCTGGACGAGGCTGACCTGGAAGACCCACTGCTGGATATGGTGGTGATCGATGAAGCCCATTATCTGCGCAACCGTGAGACCCAGAATAACCGGTTGGGTGCATTGTTGCGCCCTGTCACACAGAACCTGGTTATGTTGTCTGCTACGCCTATCCAGCTGCGTAACACTGATCTTTTCAATCTGCTTCATCTCTTGGATGAAGACGCATTTCCCTACGAAAACTCGTTCGAACACACCTTGCGTGCCAATGCTCCC
>CAYGMS010000368.1:2262-2752 GCA_964350905.1 uncultured Thiobacillus sp.
GGCACTCAATAGCGTAGTCACGCAGGCAGAATTCGTCGACGCATTGGAAGACGCACTTCTGGCACGTATCTTCGAAGACAACGAGCAGATCGAATATCTCCGTGATCACCCACCATCAGATGAGGAACTGGCTTCACCGCAGGGTCGCGCTGAAATCGCCGAACGTCTAGATCGCATTAATCCGCTAGCGAAGGTGGTGACCCGAACCCTCAAGCGTGATGTGCAGGAAATGCGAGTGACGCGAGTACCGGTGGCCATCAAAGTCAGCATGAGCCCGGCAGAGCATGCGTTCTATACCGCAGTGACCGACGAGGTGCGGGAGTTTTGCGAGGGCATGGACATTTCGACAGGTTTCATGCTCACCATCCCTCAGCGCCAGATGTCGAGTTGTATGGCGGCTGCCTGCCGTGGCTGGATCGAGAGGCTGGGCAAAGCCACAGTGGCAGAAATGGACGAGCTGGTTTATGAAAGCTTTGGAGATACCGAGAAC
>CAYGMS010000369.1:0-2742 GCA_964350905.1 uncultured Thiobacillus sp.
GGGTCGCGGGCGCGCTGGCTCATCATGTCGCTGGGCTTTCTCGGCGCGTCATTGTTCTTCGGGGATACCCTGATTACGCCGGCTATCTCCGTACTGTCAGCCGTCGAAGGCCTGGAAATGGGCGCGCCGGCCTTGCACCCTTTCATCGTGCCGCTTGCGCTGGGCATTCTGGTGGGGCTGTTTGTCATCCAGCAACACGGCACCGCTTCCATTGGCAAGTTGTTCGGCCCCGTCATGCTGCTCTGGTTCGGCGTGCTGGGCCTGCTCGGAACGCTCAGCATCCTCCAGCATCCCCAGATTCTCACCGCATTGCTGCCTATCCATGCCATGCGTTTTTTCGCCGCACACGGCACGGCCAGCTTTCTCATTCTGGGCGCGGTCGTGCTGGCAATCACCGGTGCAGAGGCCTTGTATGCCGACATGGGTCATTTTGGCCGTCGCCCCATCCAGTTGATCTGGTTCGCTTATGTCCTGCCGGCGTTGGTGCTCAACTATTTCGGGCAGGGGGCATTGCTGCTCGCCAACCCGGAGGCCGTACGCAACCCGTTTTATATGCTCGCCCCGGAATGGGCGCTCTACCCCATGATCGGTCTGGCCACCGCGGCAACCGTGATTGCCTCTCAGGCCGTCATCTCGGGCGCGTTCTCGGTGACCCGTCAGGTCATCCAGATGGGCTATGCTCCCCGTCTGACCATCCGCCACACGTCTGCCACCGAGGCCGGGCAGATCTATATCCCCTTTGTGAACTGGACCCTGGCGATCGGCATCGCCCTGCTGGTACTGGGGTTCCAGAGTTCGAGTAACCTGGCCGCCGCCTACGGTATCGCCGTAACCGGCACCTTCGCCATTGATACCCTGTTGCTGGGGCTGGTCATGCGGGTGCGGTGGGACATCGGGCCGCGCCTGACCTTGTTTACCGTGCTGGCTTTCCTGACCATTGACCTTTCCTTCTTCGGCGCAAATATAGTCAAGATCCCGGACGGTGGCTGGTTCCCCCTGATTGCAGCGCTGATTATTTTTACCCTGCTGGTGACCTGGAAGCGTGGCCGGGAAATTGTGACGCGACGCCTGAGCGAAAAGGCTCTGCCGCTTGAGCCCTTCGTGGAAAATCTGCGGGCCTATCCACCGACCAGCGTAACCGGGACCGCCGTGTTCATGACTGCAGGTGCGAATGACGTGCCCTCGGCGCTACTGCATAACCTCAAGCACAACAAGGTGCTGCATGAGCGGGTGGTAATCCTTAACGTACGCTACGCCGAAGTGCCGTATGTTGCTGTCGACAGACGGCTTGAAATGACAAAACTGGCCGAAGGGTTCTATCACGTCGTCATCCGTTATGGCTTCATGGATAACATCGACATTCCCATGGCCCTGGCGGAATGCCCGTGTGGGATGAAGTTCGACATGATGGATACCACCTTCTTTTTCAGTCGCGAAAACCTGATCCCCACTTACGGGGAAGGCATGTCGATCTGGCGTGCACATATATTCGCCGCCATGGCACGCAACGCCGCCAGCCCTATGACTTTTTTTCAGATTCCTGCCAACAGGGTGGTCGAGCTCGGTGCGCAGCTTGAGATTTGAGGCTACTCAAAATGTAGGACACGCGCAGACGATGGACGCGTGGATATGGCAGGCAAACTAGCGCAGAATTTTATTTTTGAGCTTGATGCGAACGTACAGCAGGATGATTACAGCGACCGCACCGAGTGCGGCCAGCGTGACCAGATGCAGGTTTTCACGGATGGCTGCTTCGTTATGACCGAGGGTGTAGCCGAGCATCGCGAGGATGGTGACCCAGATTCCCGCGCCGAGGCCGGTATAAAAGCTGAACACGGCCAGATTCATGCGCGCGAGACCGGCGGGTAGCGAAATATATTGCCGCACGGCCGGGATCAGCCGTCCGGTAAAGGTCGAAATATGGCCGTGGCGGGCGAAGAAATCTTCCATGCGCTGCAGGCTGTGTTCCTTGAACAGAACGTACTTGCCGTAGCGCAGCAGGAACGGTCGCCCGAATTTGATTGCCAGCCAGTAATTGAACAGCGCGCCGGCAAGACTGCCGGAGATGCCGGACAGAATTGCCAGTACCAGATTCATCTCACCCTTATAGGCCAGGTAGCCGGCCGGGATCATCACCACTTCGCTGGGGAAGGGAAAGAAACTCGATTCCAGCGCCATCATCAGGAAGATGCCCGGATAGCCCCAGGAACCGACTGTGTTGACGATGAATTGAACGATGTCGTGGAGCATGTTGGAACGGCAGTTTCAAGATGCAAGATATAAGTCACAAGAGGTAAGAGCGCGTGCTCCGTGCCCTTGAATCTTGTTGCTTGAATCTTAAACGACCGCTTCTTCCTTCTTTTCCACCGGCTTGATGAAGTGCTCGCGCTTGATGCCGAACATCAGCAGCAGCGGCGAAGCAACCAGCACCGAAGAGTAGATGCCGAACATGATGCCGATGGTGAGCGCGAGCGCGAAGTTGTGCAGGGCCTCGCCGCCAAAGAACAGCATCGACAGCACCATGATCTGGGTCGAGCCGTGGGTGATGATGGTGCGGCTCATGGTGGTGGTGATGGCGTCGTCGATGATGTGCGGAATGGTTGCGCCGCGCATCTTGCGAATGTTCTCGCGGATGCGGTCAAAGATCACCACCGATTCGTTGACCGAGTAACCCAGCACCGCCAGCACACCGGCCAGCACGGTGAGGGTGAACTCCCACTGGAAGAAGGCAAACACGCCGAG